>JAQYVR010000113.1 GCA_030145395.1 Desulfobacteria bacterium | reverse complement strand
ACACACCCCACCGGGAACTCTCCCATGTTGAGCGCATCACGCGCCTCTTCAAGGGCTTTTGACATAAAGAATTCGTAATCCATTGTTAACTCTCTCTCCTATATCATGAAACGTAATTCATCAGGATAATTCATTACAAATACACGAAAAGAGGCCTCTGTTCAAGGCAAACGCCGCAAAGGACAAAAGCTCTGAGGAAGCAAAAACACATATGTCTTGTGCCTTAGTACTCTCGGATTCTAAGGATCTGCGGCCAAACCCGCAGTCTACAATACTATGAATATCTCTTTACAGACTATCCCTTCTTGTGCCATAAGGGAGTCGTTCCTTGCAGCTTGTAGCTCAATATCCTGATGTTGTTGTATATTTTAGTCTAAAACGACTTCCAAAGGATGGTTTCATTGCAGGCCTCGAAAAAACGATCCCACAAACTCGCGTCCATTCGCGAAGAGACGGAGGCATGGGAGAGGGAGTCTTTTGCTCCATGTGCCTGTCTTAGCAGTGAATCTCGCGGGAGGGCCACCCAAGAAACGCCGTGTCCTATTCGTACGTCATTTCAAAGGGACCGGGATCGCATTGTATATTCGAATGCCTTTAGGCGCCTCAAGCACAAGACTCAGGTCTTTCTCTCTCCGTTAGGAGATCATTACCGTACGCGGCTAACACACACCCTGGAAGTCTCTGAGATTGCCCGCACCATTGCCAGGGCATTAAGACTGAATGAAGATTTGGCTGAAGCCATCGCCCTGGGCCACGACCTGGGACATACGCCGTTCGGACACGGTGGCGAGGTAGTGCTCAAAGAGATTTATTCAGAGGAGTTTGCCCACGGGGAACAAAGCGTCAGGGTCATTGATGTTTTGGAGAACCACGGTCGAGGCCTGAACCTCACCTTTGAGGTCCGTGACGGGATCTTGCAGCATTCCAAGGGTTATGGAGCGGTTGTGCCTGACGAAATCAATGAGATGCCGGTAACGATTGAGGGCCGGGTCGTGCGGTTCGCCGACATCATGGCCTATCTCAATCATGACTTGGACGACGCGATCCGCAGCCGTGTCATCCGACGGAACCAGGTCCCAAAAGAGTGTACAAAAACATTGGGTCTATCTCATTCTGAACGCATCAGCGCTATGATAAACGATCTTGTAATATCAACCCGGATTGAGGATGGGGAGATGCACCTTGCAATGAGTCAGGCGGTTTCCGGGGGTATGACCGTCCTCAGGCAGTTTCTCTATGACAATGTCTACAGGTCTGACCACGTGCACACAGAATTTATCAAGGCCAAGAAGATCCTCTCAGAGCTCTATTACTACCTGATTGAGAACCAAGACGTTCTTGAAAGAGAACTCGAGAAAATGGAGATGGGAGGCTTCCCCGAAGGCACGAGCCAGAAACGGAAGGTGTGTGACCTTGTGGCCAGCATTACCGACCGCTATGCACTGAATCTTTATGAAGAGATCTTTTTCCCGGCGCCACAGGTTTGATTAAGGAAACGCTTATGGAAGAACCGAAATTCGTTCCGTATGAAAAGGCAAAAGAGATGGTGGCCAACGTAATCGAGATGGAGCATCCGACCGAAGACGGAAAACGCATTTTCGCTGTGTACAATCACGCCGGGTTGCAAATCTGCTGGTTTAATGCTGAAGAAGTGGAATCTGAAGTGAACGCCGAAGAGTTTGATGAGATAAAGGAACACATCCTGCGCTTCATTCCAGATTGGGCAGTTTGATCGTTATCTGTTCACCGTTATTCGTTCACCGTCGAACACCCGACAAATCATCATAGCAGAGAACGGTCAACGGATAACGATCTCTTAGAAAGGATTCAAGATTCCCCCGACATGTCTGCTCCAGCATAATCCTCTCAGTCTGTTTCCATTCCTGTTCTACTATAGTAACTGTCATAAATACGTTCCGCTATCCAGGTGGCGGAAAGGCTCTTGTGGCTTCCGGAGGAGTCTATTCTTGACCATTTTGTAAGCTTTCTTGGCGAAGCGCAAAAAGTCAAACTGTTTGAGGGCCTTAAGCCCGAGTTTTTGAATTTTGCGGAGCGAGCCTTAGAACGCTCAAAATGGGCAAACGAACGAGGGCGGAAGCCGCAGGAGCCATACCAATCGGAACGTTATTCTGACAACCGCTCTAAATCACTCCTTTTGGCATGGGCTCCAAGTACTCTCCCCCTAAGAGATAACCGCCGTCAAGCCGGAGAAGACTGCCTGTCATGAAGGGCGCATCCCGAATCACAAACAGCACCGCCTTGGCAACATCTTCAATAGCCCCGACTCGTCGAAGCAGGGTATGATCGATGATCTCGTCGCGCTGTGCTTCGGTCAAGAGATCCCATCCACGGGTTTGAGGACCATGGCGAGTTTCAAAGAATCCCAGCATCACCTCGTTTACCCTGACCTCCGGTGCACCCTCTCGAGCCCAAGTCTCGGTAAGAGATGACACGGCTCTATTTGCAGCTGCGTATCCATCGTTAAAGACCCGTCCTGCCGGGCCACTTCTGCCCGTGCATCCCGCAATGGATGAGATATTGACCACTGCCCCATCGCCCGACGCCTTCAGAAAGGGAAGGGCTGAAGTGTAAACCCACCATTTTGCCCGCAGCGTTGTGGCCATCTCCAGGTCCCATTGTTCCCGAACATATGCTCCGTGCACCACAGGCCATCCCCCGCGCTCTATGTTGTTGACGAGGATGTCGAGGCGACCGAATTTGTCTATGGCCTTGTCTACAAGGGAGGCAACCTTGTCTGTATCGAGCAGGTCTGTCTTGACAACCAGACAGTCGGCCCCGGCCTCTTCGATATCCTGCTTCATCTGCCCAAGAGACTCTTCCCAGTCGTAATAGTTCAGTACCACCTTGACCCCTTCTCTGGCCAAGGCAAGTCCGACACCTTTGCCGATACCCTTGATAGCACCCAAGACCAGCGCCACTTTTCCATTCAGTTCCATCAATGCCTCCCGATTATCCACCTGTCGACATCAGCCGAGGACTAAACCAGTTTGTGAAGTTGTCCGGTAGAGACCCCGCTGTTTTGAAATTCGAAATACGAATATCGAAATCCGAAACAATATCGAATAACTAAAATCCAAATGACCGAAACTCGCCGGAGGCCGATTAGCCAAACGAATTGAGCTACAATGTCTAAGATTGGTTGTTTTGGACATTGGGAGATTCGAATTTCGGATTTGTTTGCGGCTCACGCCTTGAGAACAGTACGGATTTCGAACTTTCTGCCAGAAAAAACACAATTTCTATCAAATGGATCAAGCACTGGTATCAAATCCCGATGATATCTCCAAACAGCCGACCCTTGATCCACTCGATGCCAAACTGCATCAGGGCCACATCATCATCCTCCAGATCTTTCAACACTTTCTCCTCAATCGGATAGGCCTCCCAGAGCCTTTTCTCAAAAACCAAGTCCCTATATCTGTCGAGATCGTAACAGGCCAAATAAAACAATTCGTTTTCCTGTTGCTCAAGCCTCTTCCTGCCACTTCTGTTCTTCAGTGATATGATCTCCATCAACAGGTCATTCATCTCGTCGTAGGGTTCGACCGCCTGGCTTTTTTTCCACTCCCTGACCGTCCATTTCTTGGGTTCCTCAAAACCTAGACAGTGAGCCTCCTGTATCACAACGTGAAACTCCTCACAGGTGTGCTGATTTTTCCGTCTTTGTATGATGCGAGCGAGAGGATATATGCGGCAAGAACCGGGCCTATCCTGATAGACCGTGCAACCTGTCTTGCTCACAAACGGACAACTCAGGTTTTCATGCTCTTGCATCTTGAGGGTGACGATCGGCAAACCAGACCCCGGGCCTATGTGATGCGTGGTGTGGCGTTTAAGAAACTCGCCTGAAGAGAGCTTCAGCCCCTGCTTGAGACGAAGGATATCATACGGTGTCAAAAATTGATTTAGATCCCCGCAACAGCGGTTAAAACACAGGATGCCCGAGTGACAAGAAAACTGGAAGGTGTCATCCAGGGAAAGTTTCTTGAAGTCTTTCATTAAGGTAGAAGTCTGCGCCGTTTTGCCACACAAGTTGGTGGAGTCAGGGCATAATACAATGTTTTCACGGATTTGCCAGGAAGTGTGTGGCCTGATGACCGATTCACACACAGTCTGACAGGCACTTAGCATTTGGAAAGGCATGAAGTCAACCGAGGAAGCCGGCCCTGATCCACTGTTGAGGACCCGTGAGTTGACACCGTGCGACAACCCTGGTCGCATTAGATACCCCCTACCATATATGGTAGTCCACACCCCTTTTACAACAACATAAAGTGGTGAAGTAAATCCGCGTTTAAGCTGTCGCAAATGGTCTGAAGTCCCGCTCCAAAAAGGCTTGACAAAACTGGCGCAGGGTGATAAAAGAAAGTCCTTTTTGCGGAAGTCTGTAATCCTGCGAATTTCTTTATAAAAAAGCCTAAACTTCTCCACCTCAAACAATGGGGTTTACGACACTTTTTGGTCACCCCGAGCGCCTATAATCCGGACAGGTGCTTGACAGCAAAGCATAAGGTAACGTTGTTTGTGTTGGAGATTGTGAAAGAAGTAACATTCGAAGAAGGATAGGTGTGTAACTACCTGCAGACGCGTATTAAACAAATCGTGAGATGTAGGCTCGAGTTATGATAGAGGGGGCCGTGCAGACTCAGCTGAAAGGGGGGATGTGATAGCTGGTGCTTATTAAATGGGAGATGTCGAGCCACACAGTGGCGTAATGTAGAAATCTCCCCGGGAATCACAAAAAAAATCCATTTAGGAGGTACATTCAATGCCAAGTTTTGTCATTAATGAGAAATGCGATGGCTGCAAAGGCGGGGAAAAGACCGCTTGCATGTACATCTGCCCCAACGACCTGATGGTCCTGGAGCCAAACGAGATGAAGGCGTACAACCAGGAACCGGATCAGTGTTGGGAATGCTTTTCGTGCGTAAAGATTTGTCCTACCCAGGCGATCGAGGTCAGGGGATATTCTGATTTTGTTCCACTTGGCTCCAGCATTATGCCGATGAAAGGCACCGAGGATATCATGTGGACATGCAAGTTCAGAAACGGCCTGATCAAGCGCTTCAAGTTCCCCATCCGGACCACGCCAGAGGGTACAGCAAACGAATATGCCGATCTGAAGGGTCAGGATCTTAACACCGGTTTGCTCTCCACTGAGGAAGTAGACGGCGTGACGCTGGCGGCGCCTAAGACTTAGGGGACTGTCAGGAGGGATTTGATTGGGCAAAGAACTTATCACTTAAGGAGGATAAGAATATGGCATTACCGAATAAACCGGCGGGAGAGCTTCTCGCGGTAAGAGATCCAGAAGTTGAAGAAAGAGAAGTCGATATACTAATTGTCGGCGGCGGCATGGCTGCCTGCGGTTCCGCCTTCGAGGTCAAGAAATGGTCGGGCGACATGAGCGTCCTGTTGGTTGACAAAGCGGCCATGGAGCGAAGCGGTGCCGTTGCCCAGGGCCTTTCAGCCATCAACACCTACATTGGCGAAAATGCGGTTGAGGATTATGTCAAGATGGTCAGAAATGACCTGATGGGTATTGTCCGCGAGGACCTTATCTTCGATCTGGGCCGACACGTGGACGACTCCGTCCATCTTTTTGAGGAGTGGGGTCTTCCGGTCTGGAAAAAGACCGAGGACGGCAAGAACCTCGACGGCAACAAGGGTCAGGAAGTGGGTACCCTGAAGTCAGGGGCCGCACCTGTACGCACCGGCAAATGGCAGATCATGATCAACGGCGAGTCCTACAAGTGCATCGTGGCCGAGGCGGCCAAGAAGGCACTCGGTGAAGACAACATCCTGGAGAGAGTTTTTATCATCAAGCTCCTCCTGGATGCAAACAAGGAGAACACCATTGCCGGCGCAGTCGGCTTCAGCGTCCGCGAAAACAAGGTATACGTCATTAAGTGTAAAACGATGATGGTTGCCTGCGGCGGTGCTGTGAATATTTACATGCCTCGTTCCCAGGGTGAGGGTAAAGGACGTGCCTGGTATCCGGTGTGGAACTCAGGCTCCACCTACACTATGTGTGCAGAGGTCGGTGCTGAGCTGACCATGATGGAAAACCGGTTCACCCCGGCCCGTTTCAAGGACGGCTATGGTCCGGTTGGTGCCTGGTTCCTCCTCTTCAAGGCCAAGTGCCTCAATGGGATGGGCGAGAACTTTGCAGCCAGTGATTTTTCAAAGAGCGAGCTGGAGAAGTACGCACCTTATGGGACTGCAGCAGTCACCCCCACCTGCCTGAGAAACCATCTCATGCTGGTGGAAATGAAGGCGGGCCGAGGCCCGATCATGATGGACACCGTGACCGCCCTGGCCACCCTTGGCGAGACCATGGACGCAAAGGAGCTCAAGCATCTTGAATCCGAGGCGTGGGAGGACTTCCTTGACATGACTTGCGGCCAGGCCAACCTGTGGTGCGCACAGGACTGCGAGCCTGAAAAGAAGAACTCCGAGATCATGCCCACTGAGCCGTATTTGCTTGGTTCTCACTCCGGCTGCTGCGGCATCTGGGTGAGCGGGCCTGACGAGGACTGGGTCCCTGATCACTACAAGTGGGGCTACAATCGTATGACCACTGTCAACGGTCTCTTTACGTCAGGTGACGGTGTGGGCGCCTCTGGGCATAAGTTCTCCTCGGGCTCCCATGCCGAGGGTCGTATGGCCATCAAGGCTGCGGTCAAGTATGTCAAAGACAATGCGGACCTGGCACCTGCACTCAAACAGTCCACACAGGAACTGGTGGACGAGTGCTATGCACCGGTCAGACTGTTCCTCGACAACTGCGACTACACCACAGCAGCTGACATCAACCCCAATTACATTAAGCCAGACGGCTTTTCCATGCGTCTGATGAAGGCTGGCAACGAGTATGGCGGCGGCTGGGCTACCTACTATATGACCAGCGGAAGCAACCTGGAAACCCTCATGGAGCTGTACAAGGTAATGCGTGAGGATGCCGATAAACTGGCCGCCGGCGACCTGCATGAACTCATGCGGTGCTGGGAGATGAGACACCGGCTGACAACCGTCGAGGCTCATGTTCGTCACATCCATTTCAGGGAAGAATCCCGCTATCCGGGGTTCTACTACAGGGGTGACTTCATGGGACAGAACGACGCTGAGTGGTTCTGCTTTACGAACTCCAAGTGTGATCCGGCAACCGGAGAGTGGAGCTGTAAGAAGGTAGAACACGTCAAGATCATCCCTGACTAGGCGTTACCACGTCTATGATGGGACAACAAACTGGACCTCCAGGCGCCGCTCAGCCGGCGCCTGGAGATTTTTTTAGACGGAATCTCCGCCACAATTCCGGCGGACAGATCCGCTGTGTTCCGACAAGCTGCAGGGAATGCGCTCGCTGTAGCAGTTCAACCTCAGAGAGAGAAGTTATTCGCAATAATGTTCACGGAGGAATAGCATGACAGAAGAGCAAAGAGCTGAAGAGACAAAGGGCAGCATACTGGTTGTGGGAGGAGGTATTAGCGGTCTGACAGCAACCCTTGAAGCCGCTGAAGTGGGATACGAGGTTTTTCTGGTGGAAAAGAATCCTTCCCTGGGCGGCAGAGTCGCTCAATTGAAGCACTACTTTCCCAAGCTATGTCCTCCGACATGCGGCCTCGAGATCAATTTTAGAAGAATTAAGGATAACCCCGGGATCACTTTCTATACCATGGCGGAGGTCGAAAACATTACAGGGAGCCCGGGAAACTATGACGTCACTATAAAAGTGACCCCCCGCTATGTGAACGAAAAGTGCACCTGTTGTGACGACTGCGCCAAGGCCTGCATCACAAAGATTCCGAATGAATTCAACTTCGATATGAGTACCACCAAAGGGGCCTACCTGCCCCATGAAATGGCCTTTCCCATGCGCTACGTCATTTCTCCCAAGATAATAGGAACGGAGGACGCCAATAAGTGTGTAGAGGCGTGCAAATACGGCGCTGTTGACCTGAACATGCAGCCCGAAACGATCACCGTCAAGGTGGGAGCCATCATCTGGGCGACCGGCTGGAAGCCCTATGACGCTTCAAAGATAGATAACCTTGGTTTCGAATACCCGAACGTGATTACGAACATGATGATGGAACGCCTTGCCGCGCCCAATGGCCCCACGAACGGAAGGATCGGGCGTCCTTCGGATAACAAGGATATTTCCAGCATTGCCTTTGTTCAATGCGCGGGCTCAAGAGACGAGAATCACCTCCCATACTGTTCCTACATCTGCTGTATGGCCTCGCTGAAACAAGCCACTTATGTGAGGGAACAGTTCCCGGATGCCAAGATTTACGTGTTCTATATCGACGTCAGGGCACCTGGCCAGCGCTACGAAAAATTCTACAAGACCATTAAAGAAGACGAAAACTGCTTCCTGATCAAGGGCAAAGTGGCCGAGGTTCAGGAAGATCCCAGCACTAGGAATATAACGGTTGTGGCGGAAAATGCCGTAACTGGTGAAAAGGTCCAGCAAACGGTTGACGTGGCTGTACTGGCCACAGGGATGGTTCCAAACACGGCGGACACCAAGTTGCCAGGTGGTGTAAAGTGCGACCCCGATGGTTTTGTGATATCGGATCTTGCAGCAGGGGGAATATTTGCCACCGGCTGTGCCGCGAAGCCGCTGGATGTCACTTCATCCAATCAACATGCCACCGGTATGGCCCTCAAGGCCATTCAAACCTTGGTGAAGAGCTAGGAGGTCGTCAATGGAGAAGAAGATAGGCGTATATATTTGTGAAGGCTGCGGGATCGGAGAAGCCATCGACAAAGACAGGGTGGTAAAAAATGGCGTCCCGAAGAAGATAGAGATTTGCAGGAATCATCCCATCATGTGCTCCACGGAAGGCATTGAGCTGATCAAGAAAGATATAGCGGATGAAGGCGTAAACACCGTAGTTATTGCTGCCTGTTCCCAACGTGTTCTGTACGATGTCTTTGATTTTGGTCCCGTAATTGTAAAGAGGGCCAATTTGAGAGAGGGCGTGGTGTGGAGCCACAAGCCCCAAGAGGACAGGATTGGGGGCGAGGAAGGTGCCCCGCAGGTGGATCAGCTGATTCAAGAGATGGCGGAAGACTATGTTCGTATGGGAATAGCCGAGGCTGAGAAGATGCTCCCGCCGGAGCCGTACCTGGAAGAGACCTTCGACAAGAAAATCGTGGTTATGGGCGGTGGTGTAGCCGGGCTGAGCGCAGCCCTGGACACGGCAAAGGCCGGCTACGAAACATTAGTCGTTGAAAAGCAGGCTAAGATCGGAGGGTTTGCGACCAAGATGCGCAAGCAGACACCGTCGTCCTATCCGTATGAAGAGTTGCAGCCACCCGTGATCGACCAGATCATCAAAGAGGCTGAAGCTCATCCCAAGATTGAAATCCGCACAGGCACGGAGATAGCCCGTATTGCTGGCTCGCCCGCGCTCTTCGATATTACCTTCAAGGCTGCTGGCACCAAAAGCGCCTGGGATGTTATGTCCGCGGAGGAAGAGGCAGCCCTACTTGAAAAAATGGCGGAAGAGGGTGAAGAGGCTGCTGCCAAAGGTGCGGAACCGACGCCTGACTCGCCTGCCACTATTCTGGTGAAGAATCCGGATGCAGAGCGTTTCGGGGCTGTTATTTTGGCCACTGGCTGGAAGCCATGGGAACCCAGGAAAGAGGATGAACCGGCTCCAGAGGCCGAGGGTGAAGAGGCCAAGGAGGCAGAAGCCGAGGAAGAGCCTAAAGAACCAGAGCCCACTTTTGAACATCTTGGCTTAGGAACACTTCCGGATGTGGTGACCAACGTAGCCTTTGAGGAGATGGCTGCCAATGGCAAGATACTAAAGCCGTCGAGTGGCAAACCCGCCGCCAGCGTGGCTTTTATTCAATGCGGTGGTCAGGGAACGGACGAAGACTTCCCCTATGCCTCTGCGGTTACCAGTATGGTCGCGTTGAAGCAGGCAAAATATGTCCGGGAGGACAACCCCGATGGCAAGGCGTACATATTTTACCAGCACATGCGCACCCCAGGGCAGAATGAATACTTTTATAAGAGCGTTCAGCAAGATGACGGGATCTTTCTAACCAAGGGTGAGGTCGTAAGTGTATCAGGAAATGGCGACGGATCCCTGGTTCTGGAAGCAAAGGACACCCTTCTTGGTGAGAACATCAAGTTGAGTGCGGATATGGTGGTACTTGGTACCGGCATGGTCCCCATCACGCGGGACGAGCCGGTCTTGAATTTTGCATATCGTCAGGGACCAGCTTTTCGGGATCTGGATCTCTTTGACGGATACCCGGATTCGAATTTTATCTGTTTTCCATATGAAACCCGAAGGACAGGTATTTATGCGGCAGGCTGCGCCCGGCGGGCCATGAGCATCCAGGAATCTATTGAGGACGCCTCCGGTGCCGCCCTTAAGGCGATTCAGTGTATCGAATCTGTTTACCGAGGCGTAGCCGTTCACCCCAGGTCAGGGGATATGACTTTCCCTGATTTCTTCTTCCAGAGGTGTACACAGTGCAAGCGATGCACTGAGGAATGTCCTTTTGGCGCCCTGGATGATGATGAAAAGGGAACACCGCTTCCTAATCCTACTCGATGTCGAAGGTGCGGCACCTGCATGGGCGCCTGCCCTGAGCGTATCGTAGGGTTTGCAGATTACAGCATTGATTCAATTGGATCAGCGGTCAAGGCAATCGGGGTCCCGGAGGACGATGACGAGAACTTGAGGGTTCTTGTCCTTGCTTGCGAAAATGATGCTTACCCCGCGTTTGACATGGCCGGGCTGAATCGACTGAGCTATTCGCCACTGGTGAGAATCATCCCTGTAAGGTGTCTCGGGTCGGTGAATGTGGTCTGGATCAAGGACGCCTTGTCCAAGGGAATCGATGGCATCCTGACAATCGGCTGCAAGTTTGGCGACGACTACCAGTGCCACTTTGCCAAGGGAAGCGAACTGCTTGATGTTCGCATGGATAAGATCGGCGAGGCATTAAAGAGCTTGGCGCTTGAAAAGGAGCGCGTACAGCAGGTACAGGTTGCCATTGATGAATACGAAAAGATTCCGGGCATTATCGGCGAGTTCGTGGAAACGATTCAAGGGGTTGGCCCCAACCCCTTCAAGGGCTTTTAGTCAGGTTGTTAATGGGGATGTGCCGTGGGGTCTTTCAGGGCAAATCCTCCAAAAAGATACCTTTTGCGGATTTGGGCGAACACAATAGGCGGTAACGGCATGAGGAGGTATGAAAATGGCAAATAGCTACCTAGTCGAACCTGACGTCAATTTTGTCAGGCAGCTGAAAACAATGGGGGGAGAGACCCTGAAAAAGTGCTACCAGTGCGCCACGTGCTCGGTGGTGTGTCCCATCTCCCCGGACGAAAGACCCTTTCCCAGAAAGGAAATGATCGCAGCCCAGTGGGGATTGAAGGACAAACTGGTTGGCAACATGGATGTTTGGCTTTGCCACCACTGCAATGATTGCTCGACTTACTGTCCGAGAGGGGCAAGGCCCGGAGACCTGTTAAATGCTGTCAGAGCTTACAGTATTCAGGAGTATGCGTGGCCGAAGTGGCTGGCCAGGATTGTGCCTGATCCGAGATTCTGGTGGCTTCTTCTCGCCATACCTATGGCTATTTTTGTGATGATCCTTGGACCAGCCGGTTATTTGAAGATCCCGGCAGGCGAGATCGAATTTGCCAAGTTCTTTCCGACCTTGCTCATAGATCTTATCTTTGTCCCGCTGGCGACCTTCTGGGTCCCCTTGGTATTCGGCATAGGGATTTACAGGTTTATGACGGACCTTCACAAGAATGCCGTTGCAGAAGGGAAGGCTAAACGAAAAGATTTGAATATTCCCGATTTCCTAAAAAGTTTGGCCTGTGCTCTCCCTGCTATTCTTGCGCATTCCAAGTTTGACGAGTGTTCTTCAAACAAAGATCGGTATATTTCACATCTCCTTGTATTCTTTTCGTTTCTCGGACTCTTTGTCGTCACGAACTGCTTCTTTGTAGCCCTGTACATACTTCAGCTGCCCGGGCCATATTCTATGGGCAACCCGGTGAAGATCCTGGCGAATATCAGTGCCGTGGCCCTTCTTGTCGGAGTCATACTGATGATCTACAACCGGCTTCAGGACAAGGGTGACAATATCGGCAAGGGAAGCTACTTTGACTGGTCTCTGATCATTCTGGTCCTTGGTCTGGTCGTTACGGGGATCCTGTCCGAAGTGACGAGAATAGCCCATGCGCCAATACTTGCCTATCCTATCTATTTCATGCACTTGGTCTTTGTGTTCTGCCTCTTTGCCTATTTGCCGTTTTCCAAACTTGCCCATCTTGTATACCGCACGCTGGCCATGGCCTACTCCAGATATTCAGAGAGAGAGCCATGTGAATAGAGCATAGATCTGACTGCCCAAAAAAGAGAGAGCCCCTCGGACCATGCAGGTTCCGAGGGGCTTTTTTGTTTTGGAAGCCTCAAAACCTAAAGGGGTTGCACTTACTTATTGAACTCGGGTTATAGTAACTGTCATAAATACGTTCCGCTATCCAGGTGGCGGAAACGCTCTTGTGGCTTCCGGAGGAGTCCATTCTTGCCCATTTTGCAAAGCGTTCTTGGTGAAGCGAAGCGCGAAAATTCAAACTGTTTGAGGGTGTAAGCCCGAGTTTTTGAATTTTGCGGAGCGAGCCTTAGAACGCTCAAAATGGGCAAACGAACGAGGGCGGAAGCCACAAGAGCCGTACCAATCGGAACGTTATTCTGACAACCACTATATAAGAAAAAAAGGGAGAGGCCAGTATATGGTCTCTCCCTTTCTATTTGAGGTTAAATGGGTGTGGTTTTCTTAAGTAGGTTCGCCTGTTGCAGCACCGTGGAGCTTGATCTCCACTTTCTCTGTCAGACCTTGATAGTATTCTCTCAGGATCACCAGAACTTCATCCCGTCCAAAGTGATCCGGAATATCGCCGCCTTCTGACAACATCTTCCTAAGCATGGTTCCGCTCAGGAGGACCCGGTCCTCTTTGCCATGCGGACATGTTCTCAGGGAGGCCATGCCGTCGCACTTGTAACAGTAAAAAGTCCAGTCGATCTTCAGTGGCTTGCAGAGCAGGGCCTTCCCCGGTTCCTCGGGATAAGGGATCTTGTCATAAATGGTCTGCGCTTCAAACATGCCGTAGAAGTCACCCACACCGGCATGGTCACGGCCGATGATCATGCGGGAGACGCCGTAGTTCTGGCGAAAGCATGAGTGCAGCAGGCCTTCCCTCGGACCGGCATAGCGCATATCCATGGGATATCCGCCCTGGAGAACTTTGTCTTCCACAAAGTAGTTCTTGACAAGGGAGTCAATGCACTTAACGCGCGTGTCTGCAGGAATATCGCCCGGTTTCAGGTTCCCCACGAGTGAGTGGATGAAGACCCCGTCACAGACCTCGACGGCAATCTTGCACAGGTACTCGTGGGATCTGTGCATGGGGTTCCTGAGCTGCATGGCTGCAATCTCGGTCCAGCCTCTCTCTTCAAAGATCTTCCGTGATTCAGCAGGCCTCATGTAGATGCCTGCGTACTTGGTAGGAAACTCGCCCTCACTCAACACCTTGACTGGTCCCGCAAGGTTGAAGGCCTTCTGATTCATGACCATTTCTACGCCCGGATGATCATCCATGGCGATCTTCCAGAATTCCACAGGATCCGGAACCCCTTCACCCAGGAAAATCTTCTCGCACTCCCACTTCTTGTCCGCCTCGGTCATTTCGTATTTCTCGGTGACCTTCATGGTTGCCCTGACTTCTTGAAGTGCGGAATCAAAAAGGGCAACCTCGTCGCCTTCATTGATGGCATCGGCATCTTCTTTGGAGGCAGATAGGGTCACAGGAACGGGCCAGAAGGTACCGTCTGACGTCAGGAAGTCCTCGCAAACACCCTTCCAGTCCGCCTTTGTCATGAAGCCGTCCAGGGGGCTGAATGCGCCGATCCCCATCATGATCAGGTCGCCGTTTTCACGCGGACTGATCTCGATCTTCTTCAGACCTTCGGCTCTTGTCTTCTCGGCTTCCGCATCTGCGCCTTCAAGCAGGGTGCAGACTAGGCCTTTTCCGCCATGAGGTGCAATCAATCTTGACATTTTTTTACGTCTCCTTTCTCTATTGGACTTAAATGGATTCTCATACGAATTGCAACGCAAAGACTCTGCGTACAGGGTATCTTGGCCTCCCCTCCTTTCGTGTTATACTATTGTATTTTCTCTATATTTCCTTAGGTCGGGATCATCGATGATCATCAATGCGGGATGGCCGGGGCTGAGGCCTGCATTCAGCCCCTCAAATCCAAAGACCCTCAAAAAGAAATATCTAAGCACCGAAAATACCTACAAAAAATGGACTGCTCTTTTTATTACAATCGGTCCATTTTGTCAAGTACAAAATTCTTGACTTTTGAGGCCTCAGTTGCTAACCAGTTGCATGCATTCACAAGGTTTTTTTGTTTGGGGACGTTGCCAATTTCTCGTCTTGAAGTTGGCTTTTTTTGTCAAACAACTATTAGAACGAAAGGCCGGATGATGAAACTAGACGAACAGGTTGTAACCAGGGCTATTATAGACCGCTTCACAAAGAAATGGACCGATCACATAGACCTCGATGTTGCCGTGGTGGGCGGCGGGCCGGCTGGGTTAATAGCGGCCTACTACCTGGCCAAGAACGGCAGGAAGGTAGCTCTTTTTGAGCGTAAACTGAGCGTCGGAGGCGGGATGTGGGGTGGCGGCATGATGTTCAATGAGATCGTAATACAGGATGACGCCAAGACTATCCTTGATGAACTGGGCATTTCCACACATCTCTTTCAGACAGGATACTATACGGCAGATGCCGTGGAGACCATCACGACTTTAGCCTCCAGGACCTGCCAGGCAGGTGTGAAGGTCTTCAACCTCATGAGCGTGGAAGATGTAATGATCCGGCAGACAGCCGGCCCGGAAACTGCCAGGGTGATCGGCCTCGTGATCAACTGGACAGCCGTTGAAATGGCCCAACTCCACGTGGATCCCCTGACTGTCAGGGCCCGCTACACTATTGACTCTACAGGTCATGCCGTCGAATTGATG
Source organism: Desulfobacteria bacterium (assembly GCA_030145395.1). Lineage (GTDB taxonomy): Bacteria > Desulfobacterota > Desulfobacteria > Desulfobacterales. The sequence goes on along the minus strand of JAQYVR010000113.1, from coordinate 2,293 downwards.
CACATCATCGTTAGAAAATCCGGATCAAAGCTCTTGACCGAGACAGGCAAGGTCATGGGTGAAAAGTCTCTATGGGCCGAGGTGGCCGAGCATTCAACCCTTGAAAACACCCGCGAAGCCTTTCCTGGGGTCTATGTGGCTGGAATGGCTGCCAATGCCACGTTCGGCTCTTATAGGATGGGTCCCATCTTCGGCGGGATGCTCCTTTCGGGAAGAAAGGCAGCGGAACTGATTGAACAGCGATTAGAAGAAGACAGCTAACTAATTCAGCATTCACAGGTTCTTTACCAAGACCTCGGCCATGACGTGTTGATTGCTGCGAGAAACGGAAAACCCGAAACTCGAAATTATTTACCATTCGCTGCAAGCGGATAAATAGATAGAAACGCTCCTATTCGTATTGGCTTCAGCTGGAGAAAAACCATGACAAGTCCTGTCTACTTTGCAGATCTTAGGGCAAAACCGAACGTCAATCTCGTGGACAAGGTAAAGGGCCTGCTCGAGGCCGTGGACCTCCCGGCCAGGGTCAAGGCAAGGGCCCTTGTGGCCGTGAAACTCCATTTTGGTGAGCCAGGAAACACGGCTTACGTACGGCCAGTCTTTGTCCGCAAGGTTGTGGACACAATCAAGGAAGCAGGGGGCCTCCCCTTTTTGACCGATGCCAACACGCTCTATGTGGGGAGCCGGAGTGACTCGGTGGCCCATCTGACGGCCGCCATTCTGAATGGGTTCACCTATTCTGTGGTGGACGCGCCCCTGATCATTGCCGACGGGCTCCGGGGTGGCAATGAAAAAGCGGTTACGGTAGATTTGAAGCGATTCAAGAAAGTCTATATCGGTTCTGAGATCGCCCGCGCCGATGCGATCGTGAGCGTGGCCCATTTCAAAGGCCATGAGCTTTCAGGCTTTGGAGGAACGATCAAGAACCTTGGTATGGGATGTGCCTCTAGAAAAGGGAAACTGGCCCAGCATTCCACGGTCTCCCCCAAGGTAAAACGGAAGAAATGCGAGGGGTGCGGTGACTGTGTGGATTACTGTGCTCAGAAGGCCATTGCTCTATTTGATGAAAAGGCAAAAATAGACCGGAAGAAGTGTGTGGGGTGCGGAGAGTGCATCATCGTCTGTCCGAATCAAGCCATTCAGATACAGTGGGACCAGGATATTCCGGCTTTTTTGGAAAGTATGGTCGAATATACCGCGGGGGTTTTGAAGGGGAAAGAAGACTCCTCCATTTTCCTTAACTTCATCACCCAGGTGTCACCTGCCTGCGACTGCTATTCCCACAGCGATGCCCCTGTTGTGCCGGATATCGGGTTTGTGGCCTCGACCGATCCGGTTGCCATCGACCAGGCCTCGGCCGACCTGGTGAATAACGCCGAAGGGTTGAAAAACTCCTGCCTCACGAAAAACTTCAAGCCTGGAGAAGACAAGTTCAGGGCACTCTATCCCAATGTTGATTGGGAAATCCAGTTAGAATATGCAGAGGCAATCGGACTCGGCACAAGAGCCTATGAGCTCGTTAAGATTTAGAACCCAGCCTAACAATCTCTCCCGCCACATGCTGGTAGGCGACGCTCAGCTCTGTGCGATTATTCGACAGAGCCCCTCCCACCACAGATAGGGCCTTCTCTGACTCGTTGTTGGTCTCACTGATGTGGGCCAGGATGACATGCCTAAGACCACTGTGAGAAATCTCTCCTAGAAGGTCGCGAGACGCCTCATTTGAGAGGTGTCCCAGCCGGCTTTGAATCCGCTGTTTTACGTGCCAAGGATACGGCCCTTCTTCGAGCATCTTTTGATCGTGGTTGGCCTCCAGGATGACAAGTCTGCATCCTTTCAAGTGGTGACGAACTAACTGCGTTGCTATGCCGAGATCAGTCACAATTCCCATCTTCGTAGTATCATCTTGAACAGTAAACCCCACTGAATCTGACGCGTCGTGAGAAACCGAAAAAGGGTGAAGACAGAGATCCCCGATACTGAAGTCCATACCAGGGTGGAACCTCACGGTCTCATTAACAGCTCCCAGCCGAGCTTTAGCAGCGGTTAGGGTTGGTTCATTAATATAGACCGGCAACTGATAACGCCGTGAAAGAACTCCTACGCCCTGAATGTGATCAGAATGTTCATGAGATACGACAATCGCATCCAGGTCTCTTGGATCAAGCTTTCTTGAGTGGAGGCGACGTTCAGTCTCGATTGCAGACAGACCTGCGTCTATCAAAACAGAGGTTTCTCCATCAGAAACATAGATGGCGTTCCCCTTACTCCCGCTGGCCAGTACGCAGACTTC
>JAQYVR010000061.1 GCA_030145395.1 Desulfobacteria bacterium | reverse complement strand
TCCGTTTCTATTTCACAAGGGAGTTAGAGAACAAACTCGGGCTGGCCTTGAGTGCTGCGGGGGACCAGGATTGGAATACCTTTGCCCTGCCTCAGGGTTCAATGTGGTTTCTTTTTTCCGGGATGCGGTTAGTCGACCGGGTTGTGGGCTGCGGTCAGGGTCCCGGAGAGGTGTTCTTTGACGAGAAGGCCTGCCTACGGGCATTGGAGAGCGGGGCTGCCATGGCTCGAGGAGAGACTGCCTTCCGTGGGGAGGCCGGACTGTGCCCGGATTGTCACCTTGACCTGGTTGTGACCCGGCCCGACGGGAGCGCCCATTGTGTTCTATGTGACATGCCGGGTCAATGGGTGAAGAAAGGTGAGACGCTTTGCTTCGAACCCGATCCAGAGAAAAAAGGCCGCTTTGGCCCCGGACAGGTTATCAAGCGCTTTGAAGAAGGCATCTTCCCCTCGGTGGGGCGTTTTCAATCCCGAAGCAAGGAAATAAGGGAGAGGCTGAAGAAATTTCAGATGAATTACTCTATTGCCATTTAAGCACAGGAGAATCTTAAGCATGTCTTTTGAGTTGAGCAGTGAGCAACAGCAGATTATTCAGACTGCTAAAAAGGTCGCAGAACGGCATGGGCCTGATTACTGGTACGAAAAGGAAGAGAATCATGAGTTTCCCCAAGAGTTCTTTGACACTATGGGGGAAGTGGGATTTTTTGGGCTTGGGGTTCCTGAGGAATACGGGGGGAGCGGCGCCGGATTGACCGACCTGATAATTGCTTTTGAAGCGATGTCCAGTGGCGGAGGCGGTCTGGCGCCGGTTGCCGCTTGTCTGTTGGGGCCGATTTTTGGGTGCAGTGCGGTTCTTAAACTTGGCACGGTCGAACAAAAGAGAAAGTACCTGCCTGACTTGATTAGTGGAAAAATAAGGACCTGTCTGGGGCTGACAGAACCTAACGCTGGATCAGATACCCTGAATATCAGCACCTTCGCTCGCAAAGAGGGAGATGAGTATGTGATTTCAGGGCAAAAGGTATTTATTTCTCTGTATGCAGAATCACAGAAAATGCTTCTGGTGACTCGGACCACAAAGAGAGATGAAGCTCCCAAGAAAGCGTTCGGAATATCTTTATTTTTTGTTGATGTTCCCAACGAAGCCATCCAGTATACGCCCATTCCCAAACATGCATGTAATTACTTCAAGACTTATGAGCTGGGCATTGAGGACCTGCGGGTTCCGCAGGAATGCCTGCTTGGTGATGAGGGAATGGGCTGGTACCAGGTTCTAGAGGTGCTGAATCCGGAAAGAATTTACGGGGCTGTAGGCGCCGTTGGCCTCGGCAGGTTAGCCATCCGGACAGCTGTCGAATACGCAAATCAAAGGGAGGTGTTTGGTAAATCTATAGGAACCAATCAGGGAATACAGTTCCCCCTCGCTTCTGCTTATGCAAAGCTGGAATGCGCATGGTTGATGTGTCTGAAGGCTGCTGCTCTTTATGATCGAGGGGGGTCGATAAAAGAGGTGGGAGACGCCACATCCATGGCCAAGTACGCCGCGGTGGAAGCCGGCGTAGAAGCTGTACATAACGCTATGCTGACTTTGGGGGGGTACGGTTTTGCAAAGGAGTACCATATAGAAAGATGGTGGAGGGAGATCCAATTAGTAAGGTTGGCGCCGGTTACGCAGCATCTGGCTTTGAGTTATATAGGCGAGTTTATTCTTGGAATGCCTAAATCCTACTAGGAAGCTTTTAGTCCATATTAGTAAAGAGGAGTGAGCATATGGAAGAGCGTTCAAAAAAAGAACACAGAGAGATGACGCGTATTGGCGAACCTATCAAGCGTTTAGAACAATATCGGAACAGTGCGTGGAAATGCGTGAAATGCAGAATGTGCGGTATGGTCAATCCCGAAGTAATGACCAGTGAAACATACGTTGAGAACTGCCCCCGGGGTCACCGTTACCGGTACGATGCCTATTACGGTGCAGGAACATGGGAGCTGATACGAATGCTCACCACAGAGCCCCCGGAAATTGACATCGATGACGAGCGTCTGCAACACATCGTGTTCAATTGCATCTTGTGCGGCAACTGCCAGAGCATATGCGCTGTCATGAAGGAAATGGAGCCGATGAACGCGGTTATCGCCTTGCGGGAACACTTGGTGGAAAACGGCGTCGGCCCACTGGCCGAACATAGCCCCCTGGTAAAGAGCATTGAAAACTATGACAATCCCTGGATGTCGCCCAGAAGCTCCCGGGATAAATGGGCAAAGAAACTGAAATTGAAGGACATCTCAAAAGAAAAGGCCGAGGTATTGATGTTCGTGGGATGCACGGGTTCTTACGATCCGGCATTCCGGTCGACTGTTACTTCTACGGCCACGGTATTGAAAAAGCTTGGCATTGATTTCGGAATATTGGGGAAGAAAGAAAAATGCTGCTCTGGTACTGTCTTCCGGATCGGGGAGAGAGAGCGTTTCGAAGAGCTGAAAAAGAGAACTGCTGATTCCATCAACGAACTTGAATGCAAGACCGTGGTTACGGCCTGCGCCGGCTGTTACAGCACCTTCCACACGGAATATAGCGATGATTTGAATGCCGAAGTGCTTCACTCCGTCGAATTCCTGGATAGACTCATCCAGGACGGAAAGCTCAAGTTCACAAAAGAGGTAAAGAAGAAAGTGACCTACCACGACCCATGCCATGTTGGGCGATACGTCGGGATCTATGAAGCGCCGAGGAATATCTTAAAGGCCATACCCGGTCTGGAATTAATCGAGATGGAACGGATCCGGGGGCACTCCCGCTGCTGTGGGGCCGGAGCCGGGGTAAAATCAGGCAATCCTGAGTTTGCCATGTGGTGTGCAAAAGAGCGTCTTGAAGAAGCCAGAGACGTAACGGGTACCGACATGCTGGTAAGCTGCTGCCCTTTCTGTGAGCAGAACCTTAGAGATGCATCAAAGGGATTTGATTTCGGTATAGAAGTCGTCGACTTGATGGATCTCGTTGCAATGGCCTTGGAATAGAGGAGAAAG
>JAQYVR010000005.1 GCA_030145395.1 Desulfobacteria bacterium | reverse complement strand
TCGGGGTCAACTTGGGAAGAAATGTCTGGCAAAATCCCCATCCGGTGGCAATGATGAGTGCTCTAAACGCTGTTGTCCATGATGGGGTCACCCCAAAGCAGGCATTCGACATGTTCAAGGGTCTGCAGAATGCGTGATGGTTCGTGATTTGACGTTTCTGAAGAACGTGTGAAGAAGATGAACGCAGATAATGTGGAGATTATGAAACTCGGGATTGAATAGGTTGAACTGCTTCCTGACTGGCCGCAGTGCGCTGGAATCACAATACGCCTAAGCGGCACCGAACCCTTTGGCGTTTGACTCCTCAAGCCCCTTCTAAAATGTTTTCCATAACCATGCAATGACAATGACAGATAGGCCGGTGAGGATTAGGATGGCGAATGTTTTGACAATTCGATTCAGCCAGCGGCCAAAGTCCTCGACCATCTCTTCGTCCCACCGTTCCCATTCACCGACGTCGTAAACTGTGTCATGTGCCTTCGCGGTTTTTCCGGGTTCTTGTCCAACTGCGGAATATGCACCCATGTCTCTTACTCCTCATTGAAGGGCTGCCCCGGAGATAGGGCTGACTGTGCGACCCCTCCGTTTCCATGGGCCTCACCGCGCAAAGGTGAAGGAATCGCAATTCCTCTGTTACGCCGTGAGGCTTGAAAAACATTAAAAGTGAATCCGGGACCGGGGTCGCTGTCTCATCTCAAACTCTAAGGTTTTTTTTGTAGTGAGACTTAATGTCGCCACCGGCCCCAGATTTTGACCACGCACTGAAGATAATGCAAAAAATATGCCACAATTTCAGCGTCGAGAAAGCGGGCTAATAGGACCGGTTGGATATTCAACTCTTAGGCGGGCTCGAGTTTCTATGATTCAGCGGAACGAAGCTGACATCCCGAGAATGGTCACGGAGCAGCGGGAATGGCTTGATGGCAGAGACATATTTTTTGAAGAAACTTGCTATACACGACACTAGTTTCTGTCTGTATATGCAACACCTATGGAAGTTATTCCATAGAAACAATCCCATGGTTTTATGGAAACTGTGGAAAGATCTTACGGAACAAACACCAGAACACGGAAGTCTGATCCATCAGACAACCCGTATCGCTCCATAGAAAAGAAACGGAAGAAAAGCATTGGTGGCCAATTCTATGTGCCCGCCCCGTAAGTTCACATTTTTGTTCCGTGGGAAGCCGGCGAGCAATTGGCCAAGGTTCACACAACCAGAATAGAAACCAATTTTTGAATACCCATGAATCCGAACCAAACGCTGAAGATCACCAGCGCAGCCGCGCAAATTGTAATAACTCCCCTGTACAATCTCTCGCTAAGGAAACTTCGACCCTTTGAAATCGTAAGGGACACAATAGAATACCACGCGAAATCGGCTGAAAGGTGTCCTGCAAAAAAAGCGATCACCCCCACTGCACCAAACTTCATCGCAAAAACAATGTAGCCCAGACCGATGGTAGCCCACCAGATGGTCCAGTAAGGATTAGCGAGGCTCATGAGGATGCCGGCCAGGATAGGATTTCTACCTTCCTCCGCTCCAGGCTCCAGATTCAACTTCAAAGAAGGGATAGAACGAAACATGCCGAAGGCCATCCACATAAGAATCAAGGCGCCACAGAGACCAACGATACCAAACACAATATCTTTTTTCAGATAGGGTCCGAGTCCTAGGAGCAACAGAATAATGAGGGCAAGCTCAAGTATGCCGTGTCCCACTATAATCAACGGCCCGGCCCAAAACCCGCGTCTGGAACTTTCGCTAATGGTGACCGTTAAAACCGGGCCCGGCATCAGAGCGCCGGAAAGAGCAATGACAAAGGAAGTTCCAAAGATACCAAGAAGCAAAACCATGGAATGAGGTGACGGCACTTTCTCTCTCCCGCAAATCCCTTCTAAGGACCAACAATACTATATATTGGGCTTCATTATAAGGGGACCACAATATATGCTTGACATGACCAAGGCCTCATGCTAAAAAAGCGTTCCATCTTCTTGGGAAGTGCTTGACATTCGGCTGCCACAAGACCTTGTTGTGTTGACTCATAACAAGATTCAGGCGTTTAATCAATGGGTTGACAAGGCGGTATCTTGGAGGCGGATCGCTACATGGCGTGAAAATGTGATCCATGCAGCAACGTGGCATACATAATGCACATGCAAAAGGGGTAAGATAAAGTGTTCATGACACTGCCGCTGGCCTGCTCTCTCTTCTTGGGGATTCCCTTTTTCACCCGCAGCCTGAAAGGCAATGGTCACTGTTTTGATAGATTTAGAAAATGTTTGATATTTTTTGCTAAGTTCTGTCTTACACCCGGCTCGTGGCTTAAAGAAACTCCACGGGTGTTTCAAGGAACAGAAAGAGCCGAAGCCAAGCGTGGTGTATGTTATGAATAAGTTGCGTGTGAAGTGCATAAAGTGCGGAAAAGAGTGGCACAAAGAATCCTCGATCTCCTGGGGCCCAGATGATTTCACATCGTCCCTCTGCGACATCTGCTTTAGGGAAGTCATTTCTCCGATCATTCACAAGAAACAGCTAAAGGAAGGAAACCTTGACTGTTTCGGCAGATCCGAGGAATATTGCGATCAACTTGAATGCAAGTATAGGGAATGGTGCGTCCGTTGGGAGGAGGCAGAAGAAGGAGTCAAGAAGGTAGCACGTGGGAGATAAGAATCCCTCCCGGTTTTTTTCACTTTCGTCGTCATCCCGCCATGTTTAACATCCGGTTATCGATCTGAACCATCCCGGTCACTTGATGTTTTGCTCATTGTCATCATTCAAAAAACCCCGATTCCTACTTCCCTTTCATCAAAAACTCGTTTACTCTTCCTTTCCGTGCGCGGAAGACCCCCGTAATCAACCAGTTCCACATTACACCGGACAAAGAGATGCCCCCTGATTGTATCTTCGAGCCTGGATATAATTAACTCGTCTTCGGAAAGACTCACAGATTCTGCTCGTTCGACGCGGATCGTCATGTGGTCCTGTCCATCCCCTCGCGTCAGGACAACCTGATACTCACTTCCAACTTTGCTTTCTTGGGAAAGGACATCATCGATTTGGCCGGGATAGATATTAACCCCTCGAATAATGAACATGTCGTCCGTGCGGCCCAGCAGAGGGCCATGCATGGGGAGCACACTTCCACAGGAGCACGGTTCTGGCTTGAGATGTGTCACATCGCGCGTCCGGTAACGAATAAGGGGGGCGGCTTCCTTGCGCAGGGTGGTAACCACCATCTCTCCGGTCTCACCTGGCGGTACCGGCTCCAAGGTGTCAGGATCGACGATTTCCAGGATGTAGTAATCAGCCCAGTAGTGAATTCCCTCATGCTTTTGACATTCAAGGCCAGTGCCCGGCCCATAAAGCTCGGTGAGGCCAGGGATGTCAAAGCTTTCTTCAATCCCGAAATACTCCTCGATCTTCCTTCGCATGGCCTCGCTGTGTCTCTCCGCACCGAATATAACCTTTCTTAGGCCAATCTTATCCCTAAGGTTTCGCCGGTGGATCTCCTCTGCCATGAGGAGGCCCATTGACGCAGTGCAACAGAACACAGTGCTCTGAAGATCCACCATAAGCTCACAGTGCATGTCTCGACTCCCCGGCCCCACCGGTACAGTCATAGCTCCTAAGCGCTCACAGCCAAGCTGAAATCCAACGCCCGCCGTCCAGAGCCCATAGCCCACTGCAATCTGGACCCGGTCCTTTCGGGTCAGACCCGCCATTTCGTAACACCGAGCAAACATATCGGCCCAGTCATCAATGTCCTTCTGTGTGTAACAAAGCACCTTCCTCTTGCCCGTCGTACCGGATGAGGCATGAATGCGAACAACCTTTTCAGACGGAACGGCAAGTAGCGGGAACGGATAACCGGACCGAAGATCCTGGGCCGTGGTGAAAGGAAGCCTTTTCATATCATCTAAAGATTGTATGTCTTCCGGTCGTACACCTTCCTTGTCCATTCTATTCCTGTAGAAGGATGAGCCATGATAGGCATGGTTGACGGTCCATTTAAGCCCTTCCAGTTGGAGCTCCCTCAGTTCTTCTGCAGTTTTGACTGCCGGCATAAAACTCTTGTTCATGAAGATTACTTCCCCCCGATGTGAAGCTTCCCCGCCCTGAAGGGCGGGGGTTCTGCCTTACGGCAGTGCTTCGCGCCCCGGTATGGCAAACAAACATTTTCATATAGCTCCCCTTGACCCCATCCTGAAGGACGGGGGTTCTGCCTTACGGCCGCACTTCGTGCGCGGGGAGCGAGCCGGTCAAACCCCGAATGCTTTTGAGAATAGCTTTACTCCAATGCATACCTGTCAAACACAAAGACAATTATCCCGTCAACCCGCCCTTTTCAGCGGCCAACAGCTTCTTCAACTTTCTGTTTTGATAGAAATGGTGAATACTAACCAAGACCCCTTCCGGCAAAAAGATGAGCATGAGACTCAAAAAAACCCCGTACGCAATAACGTGGTACTGTTTGGCAACATGAAGGGCCTCTGATATAAGACTGAGGACCGCGGCTCCGAAAAGAGACCCCCAAAGACTTCCCATCCCTCCTACGATAACCATGGTTACAACCTGTATGGAATAATAGAAGTCGTATGTACTTGGACTTATGAATGTGATGTAGTGGGCATAAAGGCTGCCGGAAACGGATGCAAACATGGCGCTCAAGACAAACACCTTAACCTTGTAGGAGGCTGTGTTTACTCCCAGAGAATTAGCTGCCACCTCACTTCCATGTATGGCGCGCAGTGCCCTGCCCACCCTGGAACGGAGAAGGTTTCTGGCCGCCAGCATACAGAAAAAGACAAAGGTCCAAATCAGGTAAAAACTTTTGAGATCATTGTCAAATGTCAAGCTGCCTATGGAGAGTGGGGGAATACCTATTAATCCATCATGCCCCCCCGTGAACTGCTCCAGTTCCCCCATAAGAATATTAATAATGATACCAAAGCCAAGAGTAGCCATCACCAGATAGTGCCCTCGAAGCTTCAGAGCAGGGTAGCCTATCAGGTAAGCGATGCCGCCCGTGGTCACCATCGCCACCACCATGGCCGGCCAATGGGGGAATCCGTAGTTCACCGTGAGTATACCTGAGAAATACGACCCGAGACCGTAAAAGGCAGCATGGCCCAAGGATATTTGCCCTGCAAAACCGATGAGCAGGTTCAAGCCTACCACCACAATGGTGTTGAGACCGATTATGTTCAGGACAATAAGGTGGTATTTGCTCTCCACAAAAACGGGGATGAGGGTGATGACAACTGCCAAGATGGCGAAACAGATGACGTCTTTATGTCTTAAACTTCTAGGCATACTCACTTCTTCATACTCTTTCCGATTCTCCATGCCCCATGATCCCTGTAGGCCTCAGGAAGAGAACAAGAAGAAGGACAAGAAAGGCTATAACGTCTTTATACTGTGAGGAGATCAATCCTGCCCCGAGTGATTCCAGAACGCCTAACATGATCCCACCGATAATGGCGCCTGAAAAACTACCGTATCCTCCCAAAATGGCAGCGGCAAACCCTTTCAAGCCGAGCATGATTCCAGTATCATACGAGGTCGTGGAAATAGGGGCAATGATCATTCCGGCAACGGCCCCCAGTGCTCCGCTTAGAGCAAACGAGAGCATGACCATGCGGTCTACAGAGACCCCCACAAGTGCAGCGGCCTTGCGATTAACCGCAGTTGCCCGCATGGCTTTCCCCGACATTGTGTTTTTGAAGAAATGGCGCAGGGCCAGCATCACCAGAACGGTGACGCCAAAGACCCATATGTGTTGTGGCAGCAAGGTGGCCCCTACCGGCAGATGGATTGGGTTTTCCCCAGAAAAAGCCGGAACACCTACGTTATCAGTCCCCCAGATCTGCTGTGCCGTTCCCCGAAGTGTTCCCGATAATCCGATGGTCAAGAATATGAGAATGATGATCTCTTTTGACCTGGCATACCGTATAGGCCCCCTCTCTATCAGGGCTCCTATTAGGGCAACTGCGGCCATGGACATGAAGAAGGAAATGAACATAGGGACCCTGAGAAGAACAACCAGGGTATACATGAACATGCCGCCCAGAGAGATGAACTCACACTGGACAAAATTGACTACCCCGGTGGCATTATGGATGATATTGAAACCCATGGCCACGATGGCGTAAATAGCACCAATAGAAAGCCCCGTGATGATGAACTGGGCTATTTGCTCGGAAAGACCCATGGTTCAGCCTTCAGGTTCTTGCTGCATACATAGCGACCAAAACTGCTCCCATACCCGCCTCAAGCCGGGCAGGATATGGGTGCAGGTCAGCCTTTAGAATGGAAGGCAACGTGAGACGAGTTGCCTATACCTTCTAATCAAGTAACTTCCATCCCCCTTTGGTGGCCTTGATCATGACAATGTCTTTCATGGAAAGACCATTGTGATCGTCAGGGGAAATATTATAGATACCGCTCATACCCACGTAACCTTTGGTATTCTCGATGGCATCCCGAATTTTGGCCCGGTCGGGCCCCACACTTTTAATGGCATCCACCACGATAAATGCAGCATCCGCCCCATAGGCGACCATGGTGCCTGGCTCATGCTCGAATTTCTTTCGGTATGCTTTCACATAAGCTTGGATTTTCTTCTTCTGGACGTCGGAATCGGGCAATTGATCAGCGACCACAATCTTCGTGGAAGGCATCATAACTCCCTCTCCAGACTCTCCTGCAACCTTCCAGAAGACAGGATCCCCTGCTCCATGGCATTCAAACAGAGGGGCTTTGATTCCTAATTGCTTCACATTCTTTGCAATGATCCCCATGGCAGGGCCTACGGTCCAAGCGATAACCCCATCTACCCCCTTGGCATTTATGCGAGTCAATTGGGCCGTCATGTCCACATCTTTGGGTGCAAACGCCTCCTGGGCCACAACTTCTACCCCATACTTGGGTGCCTGGACTTTGACGTTCCTGAGTCCGTCCTTCCCGAACCCTTCATTGGAATACAAGAAGCCTATCTTCTTAATGTCATGTTTGTTCATATACTGGCATATTTTACCCATGGCATCAGCAGCCTTATAAGGAGATTTGAACGTCCATTTCGGCAGTGAAGTTGGATCGTCCTTTTTCAATGGAGCCTTTAGAATGACGTCACCACCTGAATGCATGAAGGCGGGGATCTTTTCCTTTTCGATAAACCCCCTCATGGCCATAGCCGTTCCTGTCAATGTCGGTCCGATAATAGCCACCACATCTTCTGCCTCCAGTATCTTTTTCAAGGCCATGACAGCCTTTGTGGGGTTGCTTTCCGTGTCTTCCATCACCATCTCCAACTTGCGACCATTGATGCCTCCCTTGTCGTTGACTTCGTCTATCGCAATGAGCACAGCATCCCGTTGAGATGTCCCGATGTGGGCAGCACGACCAGTCAAGGCAAAAATACCTCCTATTTTTATGGGTTCAGCACCAAAGCACAAAGGTGACCCCATCATGAAACACACTGCTACACAAATCACTGCCATTACCAACGATTTTCCCTTCATTTTCCCCTCCCTTGAATCCGAGTTTTGTATTCTTTGGCTGACGTCAAACATGGACTTTCCTTGCTCCCCCCTTCCGCTTTGTATATGTATTGATTTCTCCGGTAAGTTTGTAATGCTCTAAACCCCGTCACTAATGTTTCGTCTCAGGAATAATTTTCATTAAACATCATACGCCGAAAGCCTTTTCCGAGCGACATTGAGCAAGGAAAACGGCTTGATGGCGAAGCTATGTTCGATTGACCAACCTCTGAGACACAATACTAGCTTCATAACTCCCTTCCTAAATAAGCCTCTATAACTCCCGGGTCGTTCTGTATCTCTTGCGGGCCCCCTTCGGCTATTTTCTCCCCATAATTGAGCACAGTAATAGTATCGGAAATCCCCATGACCATATTCATGTCGTGTGCCACCAGAACAACTGTGATGCCCCTCTCTCTAATCTTCAGAATCGTGTCCGACATCTCGTGGGTCTCTTGCATATTGAGACCGGCCACAGGTTCATCCAGGAGGAGCAGTGCTGGTGCTGTAGCCAGTGTGCGCGCAATTTCCACTCTCTTTTGATCACCGTAAGGTAGACCGGCGGCCAACAGGTCAGCCCTGGGAGTAAGGTTCAAAAACTCCAGAACCTCGTCACATCTCCTACGCACAGCCCTCTCTTCTTTCCGCACCATGGGAGTGTGCAGTAGGCAACGCACGAATTCAGAACGAGTCCGGGTGTGCAGACCTACCATCACATTTTCCCGAACGGTCATATTCTGGAACATCTGGATGTTCTGGAATGTCCTGGCGATTCCCATCCTTGCCACCTGGTGAGGTCTCTTTCTTGACAGCGCTTGGCCTTCAAAATAGATTTCACCGTCCGCAGGATGGTATATGCCTGTGATGATATTAATGGCCGTGGTCTTCCCAGCTCCGTTAGGACCGATGAGGGAAAAGATTTGGCCGTTTTCCACCTGAAACGATAGTCGATTGATGGCTCTAAGTCCGCCAAAATTGATAGAGATATTTACTAGCTTAAGGATGGGATTTGAATTGCTCATACATTCAGATTATGGTTATTGTTTCCCGGTGGCAATTATGTCTACTGCAGAAGCATTGCCCAGCAACAAAATTCCTCATTTATGAATTGAAAACTTACCGCGTGCCCAACACTTGTTACGTTATTTATGGATAGGCACCAGCTAAGAACCCGATTCTGAGGCCGCAAAAAAAGCCGCGTGTTCCAAGGAACTGTCCGCAGCTTTGATCAATCCATATTGTCTGTTGCCTATCGATGGCGCCGGATGCGGACAGCCCCCCCCTCTGCGTACTGCCACCACCAGCACCAACGGCTTGCCGACCAGTTAACGATGATATGATCTTCCCGCCTCATAACGCTGACACTCGTAACAGAATACTGTGATTGTGTCAAGCGTAACTACCCATTTTTCGTCTGTTTCTCAACTTCCACGCAATCTTATGTCACGGCAACTTATGTCCACTTGAAAGAGAATGAGCATATGTGATATAGGCGTTTACAACTTGTTGTTATTAGAACACACTTAATGCCCAATGCGTGTTGTTTATGCACGTCAGGGTAAACATCGTGGAGGATAATATGAGACCGCTTGACGAACATGTCCTAAAGGTGTCAAAAGAGATTGTGGCCAAGTTTATTGAGGTAGGGCGCGTCTCACCCGCCTCTTTTGATGATACCTTTAAGAGCGTTTTTAGGAGCGTAAAAGAGGCAATCGTAGATAACAGTGTCGATGAAGACGAGGAGACTTCTGAGCCCGTCTGACTTCGCAACTCGATGCAATATTGGTATTGTGGAAGTCTACACTATATCAAGACCTTCCTTGAAGGCCTATTGAACTGCTACAGTTCGCCCCGTGGAATTCCGCGAAGCGGACCACCCGAGGTGGATTCCACAGGGCGAGCGCATTCCACGTCCCGATTAATCGGGACTGCAGGGAGCTTCAATCCGCACAAATTGATGAGGGTTCAGTACACGTTCGCCCAATTCTGGCCGGTCTTGATATCAACTTTAAGCGGCACGCGCAGTTCGTAAACCCCTTCCATGATCTTGGTGACATATTCTACCACAGTTTCCAGCTCTTCGGGCGGCACCTCAAAGAGTAGCTCGTCATGGACCTGCAGAAGCATCTTAGCGTCCAGGTGCATTTTGCCAAGGGCCTGAGGTATCTGTATCATGGCCACCTTAATGAGGTCGGCAGCCGTGCCTTGAAGAGGGGTGTTAACAGCGGTTCGCTCGGCAAACTCACGGGCTGTACGGTTCTTACTTAAGATATCTGGCAACCAGCGGTGACGGCCCAGCAGTGTTGTCACTTTGCCGGTCTTCCGAGCTTCCTCTACGGTTTCCTCTATAAAGCGCCTGACCCCTTCGTACCTGCGAAAGTAGTTGTCAATATAAATCTTGGCCATCTTGTGGCTGATACCTAGCTCCTTGGAGAGTCTGAACGGACCCATCCCGTAAATGATCCCAAAATTGATAACCTTAGCCTGGCGGCGCATCTCTCGTGTAATCATGCCCGGCAGCAATTCAAAAACCTCAGTGGCTGTACGTGTGTGAATATCCTCGTCTTCTTCAAAAGCCTCAACAAGAATGGAATCCTCTGCATAGTGAGCAAGCAGTCGAAGCTCTATCTGAGAATAGTCAGCAGAGAGTATAGTCCATCCTTTTTGAGGCACAAAAGCTGCCCGGATCTCGCGGCCCTCCTCGGTCCGAATTGGAATATTTTGAAGGTTGGGACCACTGCTGCTCAAACGGCCTGTGGCTGTAACAGTCTGATTGTATGATGTATGGATACGGTGGGTTTCCGGGTGAATGAGATCTACAAGGGCATCCGCGTAAGTTGACTTGAGTTTGGACAGCGACCGGTAATGTAAAACAAGCGCGGGTAACTCATGCTCCACAGACAGCGTTGTGAGAACCTCTACGTCCGTGGAATAGCCGGTTTTCTTTTTCGTCTTTTTCTGAATAGGGAGCTTAAGCTTTTCAAAGAGTATCCGGCCCAGTTGTTTGTGGGACTTAATATTGAAGCTTTCTCCCGCAATAGCATATATTCGGTCCTCCATGGTATCGAGCTGACGCCCAAAGTCTTTTGATACTACCTTCAGCCGCTCCCCTTCCACGCAAATGCCGAACATTTCCATATCAACGAGGACCGGTATGAGGGGCATCTCCACTTCCTTGAATAGTCTGTCAAAGCCACCCTCCTGGAGTTTGGGTTCCAGCAATTCATAGGCCATCAGGGTAATATCGGCGTCTTCACACGCATAAGTGACTGCATCCTCTATGAGGACCCCTTCAAACCCTTTGTCATCCTTCTTGCCACCGGTGACCTCTTTGTAGGATATCATTCTGTGGTCGAGATATTCTGCCGCAATTGCCTCTAAGTTGTGGGCACGACGGGTCGGGTTCAAGAGGTACGAAGCTACCATGGTGTCAAACGTAACCCCTTGAAGTTGAATCCCGGAACGCTTAAGGACGATCCAGTCGAATTTGATATTTTGGCCTACCTTGGCAAGCTTCGGGTCTTCAAGAAGGGGTTTCAAGCTTGCAATAGTCTGGTCCGGGTCAAGCTGTTCGGGAACACCAGCATAGCGGTGTCGTAAGGGTATATATGAAGCCTCATTCGGCCGACACGCAAAGGATAGCCCCACAATCTCAGCTCGCATGGGATCCTTTGCGGTTGTCTCTGTGTCTACGGCAAACGTTCCTGCCCGCTTCAGCTCATCGATGAGCCCGTTTAGGGCTTCTTCGTTCAGTATTACGCGATATTTCTTCTTGCTGAGGTCGGTCTTTACAGGAAACAGTTTCTGGAGTCTCTGAAACTCGAGTTCCCTGAAAAGGCTGGTGAGCATCTTTGCATCAGGATCCGCAACCTTTAATGATGACAGTTCCACGGACAAAGGGACCTCGGTGTTGATTGTCACCAGCCTCCGACTCAACATAGCCTGTTCACGGAATGTGCTCAGGTTTTCGCGAAGTTTTTTCCTACTTATATTATCAAGGTTCTCGAAAATCGATTCCAAATTTCCAAAGGTCTTCATCAATGAAACGGCCGTTTTCTCACCGATGCCCGGGACCCCCGGGATATTGTCCGAGGTGTCACCGGCAAGGGCCATCACATCCACCCACTGAGAAGGCTCGAGACCAAGGTCTTCCTTCAAGCCTGCATAGTCAATGGTGCGGTCTTTCATGGGATCCCAGATACTGATGGCGGGAGAAACCAACTGTTTGAAGTCTTTGTCACCCGTAACCATGACGACGTGGAAACCTTTTTTTTCGGCAGCCAGGGCGAGGGTTCCGATAATGTCGTCAGCCTCATAGCCCCTGAGTTCACAAGAGGCGATATTCATCCCATCAACGATTTGCTTGATGTACGGTATCTGTACGGAAAGATCCTCTGGCATCGGGGGGCGGTTCGCCTTGTAAGCCTCGAATATTTCGTGGCGAAATGTTGGGCCTTTTGCGTCAAATACCATAACAATACGCTCAGGCTTCCGATCTGAGAGAAGCTTTAAGAGCATGTTCGTAAAACCAAAGGCGGCATTGGTGGGCAGACCTCGGGTCGTGGAGAGATGGCGGACGGCATGGTAGGCTCGGTATATATAGCCGCTTCCGTCAATGAGATAGATGGTATTTCCTTTCGGGGCCATGATCTATTCTTTTCTAATCTTGACGGCTTCGTAAAAAGTCCATCTGCGGCGTACGATTAAGTACGCCTCATTCCTCAATATTCGCGCGCCTTGCATCTGGAGCTTTTTACTGTACCGTCTGTTTGTTGACTTTTTACGAGTCCATCAATCTTAAATAGCTCTCAAAAATACCTTCCAGTTGATGTGGCTCTGATGGCTTCCCGCCGCTTGAATGACGGAACACTGATCTGAGAATCAGTACAACCTGACAAACTTGCTTACCATGAATCAGGAGCCATGACAACGACGAGAGATGCCTGATCCTCTCAGAAACAGACATGGACAATTGTTCACCTGGTATTATATAATAGATGTTGAACTGGGAACAGGAAGTCAGGCAGAGGTAAGTATCATTGAAGCTCCCTGCAGCAAGTTGCAGGGAAGCTTCGACTGTAAGGAGTTTTGCAATTCTTAGATTCGCTCGCATTCCCAGCAGCAAGCTGCGGGGAATGCACTCGCTGTAGCAGTTCAAATGGAAGCACAACCACTGAACAGCAGACCAAGATCCAAAAGGAAACGGCAAAAAAAGTATTGCTGCCACATCTGCGGGCAAGAACTTCTTTTCTGCTGGACCTGTCGTTGCGGTTTTCAGATATGCCAGGAGTGCATGATGGAAAATCTGTGGGGCATGACATGCAACGCCATCAACTGGCATTGCCCCGACTGCGGCCAGTTGTGCACTTTTGGGAATCAGTGAAAGGTATTGCTTGACGGAGATTTCCAGGCCTGGTAAAATTTTTTATTTGAGATAGCCACCAAGCTAAAATCAGCCAAGAGCTGATGACAGATCACATTTCGTCTACGTTACGGTCCGGAAGAAGTACACCTCTCAGGATGTATGGTACAGGTCAATTGCATACAGGCTGAACGGGATATAGGAGGGATGGCCGAGTGGCTGAAGGCGGCGGTCTTGAAAACCGTTTCCCGGAAACGGGACGTGGGTTCGAATCCTACTCCCTCCGCCATAGCATTTTCACTGAAAGTGATGCTAACAACTTCTGACCTTAACCCGTAAACGCAGCACCAAAAGTCTTGGGGAATTGACGTCAGTCTGCTAAAACAACTGGGCGGGTTGAGAAACGCCCCAAGGGCCGTTAACATCAGCATTTAGAACTTAAAGGTTTATCGTATATAGGGTTAGCAGAATCCAGGAGAGATGGCCGAGCTGGCTGAAGGCGCTCGCCTGCTAAGCGAGTGTGCGGTGTTAAGCTGCACCGAGGGTTCGAATCCCTCTCTCTCCGCCAATCTCTTATGAGGTCTTGAGGCTTTAGGCTAAACAGTCATGAGTGAGAGCATTGATAAACATGGCCGGAACGGTCGGGATAGCGTCCAGATCCTGGTTGTGGATGACGACAAAGGCATCAGAGATACTGTCCAGGGAGCGATACAGGAGGCTGGATATACTTGCCGGACCGAGGCAAGTGGCGACGAAGCATTAGGGTTCCTGGAGAAGAACCGCGTCGACATTATTATAGCCGATGTCAGAATGCCGGGCCTGAACGGGTTTGAATTAACAAAAGTCGTAAAAGAAAAGTATGACGCCGACGTGATCATCATAACGGGCTATGGAAGAGACTTCCAGTATGAAGAGGCTATCGAAAAAGGTGCAAGCGAGTTCATACTGAAACCCATAAGACTGAAAGAGTTGATCGTTAGGCTAAGGCGGGTCCTTAGAGAGCGTGCTCTTCTTGCCCAACAACGGCAGATGGAAGACCAGCTCAGAGAGTTGACGATCACTGATGACCTGACCAAGCTCCATAACATGAGGCATTTCTATGTTCAGTTGCAGTTGGAGATCGATCGAACCTCACGCTATAAGAATCCACTTTCGCTTCTGCTCCTGGATGTAGATCGGTTCAAGCAGTACAATGATACCTATGGCCATCTGGAAGGAGACAAGATTCTGATCGAACTGGGTAGGGTAATTCGAGAGTGCCTCCGCAAAAGCGATACAGCTTACCGGTATGGTGGTGATGAGTTTATGGTCGTGCTGCCCCAAACCCAAGGGAATGAGGCGAGGAACGTAGCCGAAAGAATCAGGGCGCAATTTCCGGCCGAATATTCTCATCGCGAACCAGACCGCATTGACACAACATTGAGCATAGGAGTTGTTGAGCACCGACCGAAAGAGGATTTATCGGAGTTTGTCAAGAGGGCCGATCAGGCCATGTACAAGGCAAAGAAGCAAGGAGGCAACCATAGCATTCTTGCAGACGGATGATCTTACCCTGATTGAGGGTTCTACTACCTTTGAGCGATCTTAACCATGGTGGCGCCAGGATTTTTATGATGGAGACCTCCCGGCAAAACCGCCTCAACAAGGGGGTGCTGTTTCAGGAATGGTATGATGCTGTTACGCAGCGTGCCTGTCCCCACACCATGGACCATACGAACCTCTCTTAAGCCTGCCAGCAGGGCATCGTTCACGTACTTATCCACCGCCTCCAACGCTTCATCGACTTGCATCCCCCGAACATCGATTTCTGTACCCACGTTTTCCGGGGAAGGGATAGCGACATGTGAATGCACATCGGGAGACACTTTCCCTGTGTCTTCTGGTGGTGACAATTCTCCCCTGGGTACACGAACTCTCAGGCTGCCACTAGCAATCACTATGTAACCGGTTTTGTCTTCGTCGGACAGCACAGTCGCCACCACACCACCCCGCGCCCAGAAAACACGATCCCCGGTCCGGACCTGGCCCGTGATTTGATCCTCCCGCCGACATTCTTGATTACGCGTGGTGGCCTCAAACGCTTTCTTCGTCTTCTCTTCTGCCTCGCGGATAAGCGTCTTGGCTTCACGAATGGAGGGACGACTCGCCTCTTTTTCCCGTATGGTTTTGATAGCCTTTTCCACTGCAGCTTTAGACTCCTTAATAATTTCAATAGCCTCTTCGGCTGCTTTGCGGCGTAATCGCTTCTCCTCCCGCTTGAAGCGATCGTTTTCTTCTTGGTATTGTCTGGTCAAACCCTCAAGTAAAATCTCCTTGGACTTCAAGTCCTCTTCTAATAGCTCATTCTGCTCGACCTGATTCTGGAGTCTCAAGATCAGATCTTCTAATCGACGGGCCTGACCACCCATCAGGGATGTTGAGCGCGTGATAACAGTGTCTTTTAATCCCATACGCTTTGCGATCTCAAAGGCATAGCTTGAGCCTGGAATATCGGGACGAAATCTGTAAGTCGGCGTGAGAGTTTTGCTGTCAAAAGCCATTGATCCGTTTGCAATGCCTGGCGTCTCATGGGCAAATGCCTTTAAGGTTCCCTGGTGCGTCGTAACAACCGTCATAACACCCCTGCTGGTAAGAACTTCTAGCACGGCCATGGCAAGAGCTGCCCCCTCCTGCGGGTCTGTGCCGGTTCCAATCTCATCAATGAGTACCAAGTCTAGAGGGGCTGCTTCATCCACGATCCCCTTGATCCCCTTCAGGTGGGCAGAGAAGGTTGAAAGATCCATTTCAATGGACTGGGCATCTCCCACATGGGCGAAGATCCGGTTGAAGATTGGTATCTGTGAATCTGCATCTGCCGGAACATGAAGTCCGCAGGAGACCATCAGACAAAGTAGCCCTAAGGCTTTGAGTGCAACGGTCTTGCCGCCAGCATTGGGCCCCGTGATTACGAGTGTTTTGAAACCCTGGCCGATTGAAATATCGAGAGGGATCACCGAGGATTGCGTCTCTTCCCTCAGTGCGAGTAAGGGATGTCGTCCCTCCTTAATCTTAAGCAAACCTTGAGTGTTAAGGGCGGGCTCACACTGATTCAATGTCTTTGAGGTCAGGGCCATGGCATGAATGCAGTCCAGAGAGATCAATATCTCAAGGTTCTGCTCGAGGTCAGCCCGGTTTACACGAACAAGGTCTGTAAGACCGCGAAGAATCTTTTCAATTTCGTGGCGTTCATCTGCTTCAAGTGATCGAATGCGGTTGTTCAACTCAAGGGTATCGAGTGGCTCCACAAAATGGGTCGCCCCGCTTGCCGACCTGTCGTGAAGGACCCCCTTAACACGATGTCGGTGATTCTCTTTAACGGGAAGGACCCACCGTCCCTGTCTCATGGTGATCAGACGCTCCTGCAAGACCCCTGCACGCCATAGCCTTTCAAGCAGGTTTTCCAGATCTCTTTGCAGCCGCTCTCGTGCTCGGGCCATCTGACGGCGAATGCCGGCCAGGTTCGAGCTTGCCTGATCACGAATCTCCTTGCTCTTCAAGTCAACGCTCTTGCTGATCTCTTGCGCTAGAGGAGGATTGGGGGCCAGGCTTGAGCCGACCTTTTCAAGGAGAGGAAAATCTGTCTGGTTCTTCGTAAAGAAAAGACTTATTCTTTGCGCCAGGTCCAGCACCTTATGAATCAGGCAGAATGCATCGGGCTGGAGATAGCTCCCCTCCACGGCTGCCAACTCAAGGTATACACCAATGTCATTAAAGGCTTCGATAGGAAAAAACTCACCTGAGTCCATATAGGTACGTACTTCGGTGGTCCTCCCGAGGCTTTGGCGGACCACCTCTCGATTAGGAAGCGGTCTAAGACCTCTGAGGCGTTCAGCGGCAAGCGAAGAACAGGCTCTACTGGAAAGGTCATCAAGAACCTTGTCGAATTCTATGGTCTGGTAGAGATGATTATTCAAGTATTAGACCCAATTACAGGTTGACCATACATAATGTCTCAATTAAGGTATTAACATGTGTCACCAAGACAAATGAGTAGCTGATCTAAGAAAACCCGTCAAGGAGGATCTTTTATAGGGTAACCATGAAACAGGAGATTAGAAAGAGAATACTGGCAGCGATCAGGTCGATTCCAAAAGGATACCTCAAAGACGCTGTGGTCAAAGAGACGGTCCGTTGCGTGCTGTATGGATGGTTGAAAGAAGGAGGTCTGCAACCCGTGCCCGCCTTTCGCAATCCCCGCTACCCAGAGGGTCCGGTCGATATAGTGGGCGTCAAGGAGGATCACGCCGTGGAGATCGCTTTTTGCAGCAACCCCACAATCGAATTAGCCAACATAAAGAGTCTGGAGCGGGTGGCCTGTGAGAAGAAACTTGTAATCAGTTTCTCCCCAAACAAGAAAAAGGTGGAGATGAGCACCTTCTTCCTGAAGCCGGGAATAGAGCATATCTACGTCTACCAAGAATGACGGCAAAGCAAAAAGTCCATCTGCGGCGTACCATAAGTACGCCTCATTCTTCAAGACTTGCATGCCTTGCATATGAACTTTTTGCTTTGCCGTCGATTTTATGACTATTTCAGGGGGCGCAGTGTTTCTTGGAACGGCTTGGCGAAAACATCGGAGTGAAAAGAAATACCCGGGCCCCTGAACTATTTACTACTTCATGAAGAAATAACGCATGGGGAAATTTCCACCGGTCATAGACACGCACGCCCATCTGGATGAACTGCCCGACCCTGAGACAGCCATAAAAGAGGCGCGGGAAGGGGCCGTCCTGGGTATTGTAGCAGTTGGACAGGATATTCCTTCCAATCAGAAGACTTTAGCAATAGCAAGCCGGCATGAGGGATGCGTCTATCCTGCCATCGGATACCATCCCTGGCGTCTTAGCCCTGATCAAGACGATGAGACCTTTGCCTATCTTGACGCACACGTGAAGCACTGCGTGGCCCTGGGTGAAGTTGGTCTTGACTACAAAGCCAAAAGAAAGAAAAAGGCCCAAAAGGCCATTTTTGGAGAACTCCTGTCTATCGCAAAGAGACACAACAAGCCGGTGATCGTTCATTGCCGGTACGTCCACGAAACCGCCTACCGTGCCGTAAAAGAGGCAGGCATAGAAAAGGCTGTGTTTCACTGGTACAGCGGAGCTTTAGATTTGATTCCTTTCATAGCAGGTGAGGGCTACTACATGTCTGCCACCCCTGCACTTCTTTATAACCCGTATCATGCTGAGGCTATCAGGGCGGTCCCTCTTCCTAATCTTCTACTTGAAACCGATGCCCCGGTTCAGTATCAGGATCTGGCTGCACGGCCAGTTCATGTCCAGATCACTTTGCAGGAGGTAGCAAGAGTAAAGGGCGTTTCAGCTGAGGAAATCGCAGCGCAGACTACTCAAAATGCAAAAGAGTGTTTCGGGCTGAGCGATCTTGAATCCTGATTATCCGGGGGTTAAAGATAACAAGATCATGTCATAAGTTTTTCAGGACGGGCAAAACAAGAGATATATAGCCGCAATCCACGACTCGATGAGGCCCTGACGGAGAGACCGCCCCAGGCCAACCAATCCCAGTCAAACCTCTCCAGAAAAAACAGACACTACCAGTACCTCACCTTTCCGATGTCCATATGGACGAAACTCGGCCGAGGATAGTATCCCACACCTCCGCCTCTGAGTCCCATCGCAGATTCTCTCAACACGGGCAGGTCGCAACCAGGGAGGCGGATGTCCACCGCTTTGCCCTGAATGTGCAGGCTGTTCTTTGCCACGCCTCTACCGCACCTGCGGAGCAAGTCATTAGTGGCTTGGGAACGGTATCCCGAGATGATGTGGAAGGGACGACGGGCGCAGAGCTTCTCGCTAAGGGCATGGAGCAGATCCAGCAATTGGGTGCCGATGGGTTTAATCTCCCCGGTTCTATGATCCCTCAGGATATAGTTGAGGTCATCCAATGCCTCGGGCAAGTAGTCACCCTCAGCCCAGTAAACGGTATTGAGAGACTCTCCCGTGTGTATGTTTTGCATGGAGAGGGATCTCTCAATGGTCAACGGACTGCGAGCTGCGGCCAGGACTCTGCGGGGGAAAAAACTCAACACAAAGCCAAGCATGCCCAACCCGATGAAATCGCGGCGACCGATCTTTATGTCATTCATGTTCACTCGACCTCCAATAAGCTAAGCCTCAACACCCAGGGCGCTGGGCTTCAGCCGAAACCGACACTGACTCATAATGACAACGATTTTCTTGGGTGGGCCGAATATAGGCAACATGTTATAGTGTGTCAAGCGGAAACTGACCACAATATATGGTATTCTTGGATAATGGGGTTGTGTGTCAAGCGGAAACTGACTACAATATATGGTATTCTTGGATAATGGGGTTGCGCGAGGGCGTGTCAAGAATGCGGGGGCCGGACGCTGTCTTCAATGTCTAGTGGCAGGGCCCCCGATTAAGAATCAAGGATAACTCCTGCCAGCATCTTGGATATTTGAAGCCGAGGATTTATAGAGGTTTCTTCCCGATATTGATACCCAACAACCGGGCGGGGGT
This sequence comes from Desulfobacteria bacterium, assembly GCA_030145395.1. Lineage (GTDB taxonomy): Bacteria > Desulfobacterota > Desulfobacteria > Desulfobacterales. Next base: position 3,003 of record JAQYVR010000005.1, on the reverse strand, counting down.
TCTGGCTTGCGCCAGTGCTTCGTGCGCGGGGAGCGAGCCGGTCAAGACAAACTAGAGGGCAGAAAGGACGTGGCTATTCCGATAAAACATGGGAAAAAGCTGCATGGCTTTGATCGAAGCCGGCCATCCGCTTTGAGGTTGTTGTTCACGGTAGCAGTTACAAACCTCAAGCTTTTCGGCCCCATTCTTGAGACCTTGTATGGCATTATCTTGAATCTGACCCGATGCTTGATAAATAGAAAGTATGAGTTGGGGCCTGAATGGAACACACATAATGTGTGGGCGTAAAACGAAAAGAGCATCCATTGCTGACCCCGCCTATGGGTCCTACCTACGAACAAATAACTATTTCACAGCTTCCTTCAAGGCCTTTCCTGCAACAAACTTAGGCACTTTGCTTGCCGCAATATCTATCTCTGCCCCTGTCTGAGGATTTCTGCCTTTACGAGCCTTCCTGTCGACCACCTTAAATGTACCGAATCCAATCAATAACACAGAGTCTCCATTCCCCAGCGCCCTGGTAATGCTTGAAAGAACACAATCCACGGCCGCCTGAGCATCCTTTGTGGTTGTTACAACTTTGGAAACCTCGTTGACTAAATCTCCTTTGTTCATGTTTCTTCTCCTTTTTTGAAAGAATATTTCAATATATTGCAGAGGGAATATCCATTCCCTTGTGAAAGACTCCGAGTGAATAATTCCTAGTCTATAGTAACTGTCATAAATACGTTCCGCTATCCAGGTGGTTTAGGGGCTCTTGAGGTTTCCGGAGTAGTCTATTCTTGACCGTTTTGCAAAGCGTTCTTGGTGAAGCGAAGCGCGAAAATGCAAACTGTTTGAGGGTGTAAGCCCGAGTTTTTGAATTTTGCGGAGCAAGCCATAGAACGCTCAAAATGGGCAAACAAACGAGGACGGAAGCCAAAAGAGCCATGCCAATCGGAACGTTATTCTGACAACCGCTATATAAGCCCAAATACCACGTTTGCCTCAATTGCTTAGAATATTGAAGCTCCCTGCAGCCCGCAAAACACCGCCGTCAGGCAGAACCTGCCGGGAATCATCGACTGTAGGGATTCACAGTCTCCCCCCTGCTCCTTTCCAAGGCCATCACCCCCCTTGGTTAAGGGTAAGTGTACCAACAATCAGGTGCTTGCGCTTCCTTTGCTTTCTTCCTTTTCTTTGACTGCCCCCTCAAACAGTTTTTGTCTTTCCGGACAATGGCACAGAGGTTAGGGTTATCAATTTCTCTGCAGTTCTTATGGTCATACAGAGGGCATTCTGGATATTCTTTTGACAAAATTTATCCTCGTTCCCTGTTCATAAACTGTCCCCTTAATGGATACCACTTGCCTTTAAACCATCTTTATGTGACCGATCACTGATATCTTGCCATGGTAGCGAAAAAGGCCGGGCTATTTCTGACGCTGCCGAGTTTTCATAAGATGTACTGCTCACAGCGTTTGTTCTCAACGGCGGTTGCCAGCGTCCGACAGGTAATATCTTCACTACAAATGATTAATGCTTTAGGGAGTTAGTCAAAAACCGCAGAGGCTTCGTACAGCGGCATCAGCAACTCAAACAGCTTCGCCATATCGTCAGCGATCTCGACACCGCGTGACACAACCTCGTCCTTCTCAACGATCTTGGCAATCTGCAAGTCCACCCTGGTCGTGTCTGTCAGGCTGTCCAGGAAGTCAGCCAGAGATTCGATCTCTTGCTCTTTGCCTTTGTTCGATAAACACCACTTTCCTTTAGCCGGTGTTATGGTCCCGGCAAAGGCGCCTTGCTCCTTCACGTCGCAAATCGACAGATCATGCTTGGATGCCACTTTGTTGAGCCAGGAGTCGTTCTCGGCGTCTCTCAGCCAGGTAATGAACGCGTTCCAGTCTTTTTTTGTGTCTTCTTCCTCGTCGGACCGCTCAACATAAAAGCCAAAATAGAGACGGCTTTCATCGAGTCGAGCAAAAAACTTTGCCTGGAGTCGAAAGTCATCGTCGAGGCGATGATTGAAATCGGCCCATTCAATCTCAGGAAGCCCGTACCGCGGCCATGGGGCAATGTCAAGTCTCTCCGGGCTCAAGCGCACGGCCACCGCACCACCCAGGCTGTCATAATGTCGCCAGGCTGCACTGGCAAGCTCTTTGGAAAAATCGTCCTCTTTCAGGCCTTCAAATTTGCTGACAGCAAGTACCGGCTTTTTCGCTGTTTTGGTTTTTTTTCCTCTTTTCGCTCTTATTTGTGCCCGTTCCTGGTGCATACGCTCAATAATTCGGCTCTGCAAAGCTGCTGCAGATGTGGCCTGCTCACCATTCTCCCAACAGATACATACCGTATCTTTCTTAACAGCAAGGACTTTATAGGCTCCCTTCATGTTTTCGTGTTCCTGGCCGACCTTGAATTGGATATCATTCATTGCTACGGCCTCCCTTCTCCATGTGTACTTCTGTTTGACAAAAGCCACGCTCTTCAACTGTCACCCACCAGAATCTCTCGGTCAAACCCCCACAGCCCAGACAGTCTCGCAAGCCCTGCGCGACGCAAGGTGGAAGTTCATACACAGGCAGCAAAGAAACGCGGAAATAGAAAGGCACCTCGCCTTGTCTTGACGAGATGCCCGTGTTGGTCGAACAGCCCTAGGCTAAACCCTAGTAACGTTCTGTGCCGAAGGTCCTTTGGCACCCTGTTCTACGTCAAAGGTCACCTGGTCACCCTCAGCAAGGGTCTTAAATCCAGACCCACCAATAGCGGAGTGATGAACGAATACATCGTCATCACCCTCGCGCTCGATGAAGCCTTATCCCTTGCTGTCGTTAAACCACTTTACGATTCCTTCTTCCATAGCAACTGTCCTCCTTTCTTAGTTCTTTCGTACTGCTTGTCAGGAACTACTCTGGAAGACGCTACCAAACCACATCACTACGGCGAAAGATCGATTCTTGAGCGGATTCTAAAACAGAAATCCTAATTCGCGTACTAGATCCGTCTCCATGACACAAAAAATCA
>JAQYVR010000286.1 GCA_030145395.1 Desulfobacteria bacterium | reverse complement strand
TTAATGACTCTGAAGAATCTTGTGGTTTCGGCTGATCAGGGGTTCCCGGCTGATCAGGAGTGCCTGGCTGATCAGGAGTCCCTGGCTGATCAGGAGTTCCCGGCTGATCAGGAGTTCCCGGCTGATCAGGAGTCCCTGGCTGATCGGGAGTCCCTGGCTGATCAGGAGTTCCCGGCTGATCAGGGGTTCCCGGCTGATCAGGATCTAAATAAGGCGCTATCTCTCTGAACGGGGTTCCAAGTGAGGGACCGATTTGGGCAACAGCACCTGCCACAGCGAGAACAATAAGCGCCGCAATCAGACCATACTCGATTGAGGCAATACCGGAAACACCTCGCAGGAGGCGACTGAACAACCGGACTGATTTCATGAGAATTGAGTTCAATATTCTGGCCATGTTCGAAAAATCCAAAATCACTGTACAAATATCGCTTAAATACTGCGCTGAAGCGCCGCTTAAGTCAAGGTGAAAATCGCGACGCTTGACACAGAATGATCTGTTGCCTATTCTGACTCACTTGAAAATCAACTACTTGCCATCCAAAACAGGATACCTCTAATGTACCGGGCCCAGCTTCGCTGGCAACCGATAGCCACCCTCTTGGTCCTTGCGCTGGTCTGGGGTGCCAACATGGCTGTCATCAAGATCGGGGCTCGTGAACTGCCCCCCCTATTTATGGCCGGCCTGCGCTCTCTGGTAGCCAGTGCGTGCCTTTATATCTGGATCAAGGCCAAAGGGCTGAGTCTGTTTCCTTCGATCAAAGTCCTGCTTCATGGAGTCGTAATCGGACTCTTTTTCGGTTCCGAGTTTGGCCTGATCTATGTGGGACTTGAATACACCCTGGCATCCCGCACCTACGTCCTCGTCTACACGGCTCCCTTCTTCGTGGCCGTGGGGGCTCATTTCTTCCTCAAGGGTGATCGCCTCAATCGATGGAAGGCCGCAGGTCTCGGCCTCGCTTTTGCCGGTGTAGTGGTTCTGTTCATGAAGGACTTGGGCTCTTCTTCCTTTAGAACGCTGCCTGGTGACTTAATGGTTCTTGCAGCTGGCGCGCTGTGGGGCTGTACGACCGTCTACTTGAAGAAATACTTGTCTCACCGTACTGTGCCCCTGCAGACCCTTTTCTACCAGGTATTCTTCTCCGCACCCCCGTTGTTCCTGATGAGTATCCTCTTGGAAGACCCCATTGTGCCCAACATTTCCCTGACTGCAGGCTTTTCGGTATTTTACCAGTGCATAATTGTAGCCTTCCTCAGCTATCTTGTATGGTTCGAGCTGATCCACCGCTACCCGGTCAGTCTCCTTCACGCCTTCACGTTTTTTACGCCGGTCTTCGGCGTGTTCCTAAGCGGGGCTCTGATCCTGGGAGAGATAATCAGCCCCAGCATAGTTGTTGCGCTGACTTTGATCAGCCTGGGTATGATTCTGGTTAACCGTAAAGCCGGAAAGGAATAGGAATGATATGAAGAGTGAGGCGTGTACATTTTGCCTGGGCGTATTGGGGAAGACTGAAGGCTGAAGCTTGAAGGGAGCGGGGGCTTTTCGTCAGGTCGAACAAATCCGATACGAGAGGGTCAGGTCAATACTTTCAAATTCTTTAACTACTGCCCATCCACAAATAACGTAACAAGTGTTGGGCACTGGATAAGTTTCCGATTCATAAATGAGGAGTTTTTCTGATGAGCAAGGCCGCACAAGGGTTTTCGTTGAGGCGTACATATCGTACTCCGCAGACGGAAACCCGCGGAGAACGCCGCTCATCGTAAAAAGGGCCATTTATGGATGGAAACTAACTACTACCGGAGGATTCTGCGATAACTTCATCACCCCGCTTTTGTGTCTCCGTTTCATTCGCTTCCTCCCTGCCAGTTCTCTGAAACCAGGCTTTGAGAATGGCCTGTACAAGAGTGGCCAGAGGAATGGCGAAGAATATGCCCCAAAAACCGAACATGCCGCCGAACACCAGTACCGCAACAATGATTGCAACCGGGTGAAGATTCACGACTTCAGAGAAGAGTAATGCGACCAGCACATTTCCATCCAGGATCTGGATCACGACATAAGCGGCAACCGCGTAACCAAAATGAGCACTCCATCCCCATTGAAAGAAGGCGATCGACGCCACAGGTAAAGTCATGACAATAGCGCCGATATACGGTATGAGCACGGACAGTCCGACGAACAAGCTTATCAGCATGGCATATTCCAGGCCCAGAACCGCGAAGGTTGCCCAGCTCACTGACCATACGATCAGGATTTCCCAGGCCTTGCCGCGCACATAGTTACCAATCTGCAGATTCAGCTCGTGCCAGACTTCTGTCGCCATGGCACGGTCTTCCGGCAGAAAAGATGTCACCCACTGCAGCAAGCGATCCTTGTCTTTTAAAAGAAAGAAGACCAGTAGCGGCATCAGAAAAATATAGACTAGAGACCCAATGAGGACACGAACAGAAGCCAGGGAAAGAGACAATACCTGCTGTCCGACGGTTGTGAGTTCGGAGCGCAACTTGTCCATAATGTCTATCACCTGCTGTCCGGAAATAAAGTCCGGGTAACGCTCTGGCAGGCGCAACAGTTCCTGCTGTGACCAAGAGATCATGGAAGGCAACTGCTCAAACAATTGCTCCACCTGGACCCACAGTATTGGCAGCAAACCTAAGAACAGGAAGAGTAGGAAAATCACAAAGCCGAGAAAAATAAAGAGCACAGCAACGATACGCGGCATCCCGAGCCTCTCCAAGGCACCTGCGGGTCCTTGAAGAAGGTATGCTATCACTGCGCTGGCGATCACCGGCGCAAGCATTTTTCCAAGGAGCATGACAGTTGCGGAAGCGATGATGAGGAGAACTAGAAGGATGACGACCTGGGGGTCGGAAAGATGGCGTCGGAACCAGTTACCAATGACATTCATAACACTGTCCTCTTAAAAGACCATATACCATTAACATTTGTTTGGCCCAATTGGAACAGTTAAATGTCCGAACGTTGGCACATCAGACTTGAAACCGGTTCGTTTCCACGGCAGAGTGGGATGGCTGACAGGAATTGCGGGTTGCATTGACTTTCGCTTATGGCCGGCTTAGGATATCGCTATGCTGAGACGCGCTACATGTGCTTGATAAACAGAGAACAAAGAAGTGAGCGGCGGTATTTCTGATGAACGATACAAGAGTATTTATTCACGGGCTGGTTAGCAGCAGCCAGGGCACCAAGGGACTATTTTTTCGAGAAAGATACCCCGACATGATCATCGAGGATTTCCGGGGACCCCTTGACCAGCGGATGGAAAAACTGAACAAGGTCACAGCAAACAAGGAATCGTTTGTCATGGTCGGATCAAGCTACGGGGGGTTGATGGCTGCGATATTTGCATTCAATAGCCAGGAGAGGGTCAAGAAGCTTATCCTTTTGGCACCCGCCCTTGTTTCTGAGGGGTTTGAGCCGTATGTACAGAGAAGCATTGATGTGCCCGTGATCATTTATCATGGAAGAGAGGACGATGTGGTGTCCCTGGCACCTGTTCACGCGATTGCCAGCAGGGTCTTTGAGAATCTGACCTTTAACATGGTTGACGACAACCATGTCCTCAGCAAGACCTTCCAATCGATTGACTGGGACAATCTTCTTTAGAGCGGTTCTCATACGTATGTTCCGGTTTGAACCATTTTAGATAGACTGCCGCAAAAGGAACATACTTAGGAGAATTACTATAGGGCCTGACGGTGGTATTGAAGTGAATCCGTGATGATCGAAAAGAAGATCAATTCATTATCCCTATTGTTTTTCGAGAATATACTACAATACGAAGGCATCGATCACTTTGTGTCAACCCGGACAGGAGGCCGCAGTTTCTCGCCCTATGATTCTCTGAACCTGTCGTTTAATGTCGGGGATGATCCCGAAAAGGTTCTCAAGAACCGCAAGTTGCTTGCCGAAGCTCTCAGCATTCAGCTGGCCAGCCTGACGACCGCCAAACAGATTCACGATGGTCACGTCAAAGTCGTGTCGCAAGGGATGCGTGGGAAGGGTTGTGTGGATTACCGGGGAGCGATCAATGGCACAGATGCGATGGTGACCAACGTGCCGGATATATGTCTTATGATTTTTCTGGCTGACTGTGTGCCGATCCTGTTTTGTGATCCCTCAAAGAGGGCGATCGGTGTGGCTCACGCGGGCTGGAGGGGAACGCTTAGACTGATTGCCGAAAAGACGGTGAAAGCCTTACAGGAACACTTTGGTTGCTTGCCGGAAGATATAAAGGTCGGCGTTGGACCATCTATAGGGCCCTGCTGCTATGAAGTGGGCAGGGAGGTCGTCTCTGAGGTAGAGCATGCTTTTGGAAGCAGGAATCATTACATCAAAAGCGAGTCTCAGGAAGGCAAAGGGTATTTTGACTTGTGGGGAGCCAACCGAATACAACTTCTCCGGACCGGCATTCCCGAAGAAAACATAGAAACAGCAAGGATATGCACGCGTCACCATACCCACGCGCTCTATTCTTACCGACACCAAAACGGAAAGACAGGCAGATTCGGGGCCGGGATCCTTATTCGGTAGATTTTTCTGGGGGCCGCGATCCATACCACTCTATCTGGTGACATATACCCCGGACCATCCTGACATCCCGCGCTCGCATGTCCACCCGAGAGAAGAACCGACGAACATGCCCCATCCAGTAATCAGGGTTTTCAGCGTTGATAAAGCTTATGTTGACCAAGGTCTCTTTTAATTGCCCGTACATGGCCTCAAGCTCGTGGTGGGTGGCCAGTCGGGGCGCAAAGTCGGTAGCATCATCTCGGCTTGCCAAAAGAACCTCATAGCAAAGGATCATGACGGCTTGGGCTACATTTAAGGACGCGAACTCGGCCGTGGGAATCGTCACCATTGCATGACACAGCCTCAACTCCGCATTCGTCAGGCCCCGGTTTTCAGGGCCAAACACAAGGGCTACGAGGTTTTCCTGGGAGATGGGAACCAATGTTTCGGCCACTTTCCGTGGATTAGAGACGGCTGGACGTCGGCTCCCGACCCGCGCTGTGGTGCCCACCACGTATTGAAAGGGAGATAGGGCTGTTTCCAGGTCTTCATAGACCTCCATTTTTTCCACGAGGGCGGCTGCAAAATGCGTGGCCATCTTGAGGATTCGTGTCGGGTCGCAATCACGTGGTTCAACCACAATGAGCCGGCTGATCCCCATGTTTAGAGCTGCGCGGGCCGATGCCCCGATGTTTTCAGGGTATTTAGGCCTGTGGAGGACAACGGCCATATTGTCTAGATTGACACGCATAGTTATGAAACGATCCCGGACGTCTATGTACCTCCAACCAGCTCAGAAGCATCAAAAAAGTAGCTGATCTCCCGGACCGCAGTTTCCGGGCTGTCCGATCCATGCACAGCATTCCGGCGACCATCTGTGCCAAATTCACGGCGAATCGTACCGTCTGCGGCTTCTGGCGAATTGGTGGCACCCATAAGTGCTCGGCTTTTCTTGATAACATCCTCGCCCCCAAGTACCATGACGACCGACGGACCAATAGTCATGAATTCAGTCAGCCCATCAAAATAAGAACGGCCTTCATGTTCTGCGTAAAACTCTTTTGCCTGAGTCTTTGACAGGTGAACCATCTTCATCCCCAGGATATTAAGGCCTGCTTCTTCAAATCGCGTTATTATTTGTCCGATGACGCCCTTTCCAACAGCATCCGGCTTAATGATCGACAAAGTCCTTTCCATCATACTTTAAACCTTTCTATAGTTTTTGGAAATACCGCAGGTTCCGTAACAAAAAGGGGGAGAGAAATCAAGGAGGGCTTCTATATTTATGGTGGGAGAGTGAGGGTTAAGCCCAGATAAGTCGTTTCGGGTTTTTCACTTCGGTTTCTTGAACGGGATAAATATGATAAACCACTTCGTCGGGGCCAAACCAGAGTTTTATTTCTCTTTCAGCTTCTTCTGGAGTGGCGGAAGCATGGATGGCGTTTTCGTAAATGCCCAACGTGGTGATTCTTCCATACGCACCACGAATAGTCCGGGGGTCAGCCTCTTCAGGATTGGTGGCTCCACAGATTTCCCGCACCTTACTAATGGCATCCTCTCCGTGGTAAACGAGAGCCATTACTCTTCTTCTCTCATGGAGCTCACCCATAATATAGTCTATTAGTTCCTGGAAAAAGGGCTGATCCTTCAAAGCAGCATAATGGGCTTCAGCCAATTCCTTGGTTACGCTGACAATCCTTGCTGCAGCAATTTCCAGACGCGTTTCTGAAAGGCGCGAAAGGATATTCCCGGTAAGAGATTTCTTTAAACCATCCGGTTTTATTAGTACTAATGTTTGTTCAATAGCCATGGCCTGGACCTGCAGAGGATATTGATAAGAATCCGTTTTTTGGTGGGGCGAATATAGGAACAAAGAGGTTGTGTGTCAAGAAAAAAGGTTCCCCAACATGTGGCGGTTTTGCCTTATGTGGTTCAACGAAAAGTTGTGGATGCCCGGGTGATTGCTCTATTCGAGAAGCCAGCACAGGCACTTTGCAGCACAAATGTTATATGGTAACGATATTATCAGCCATTTCAAAAAACCGTCTATGCCCCGAGGCGGTGTTACAGGTCGGCTCAAAATGCTCACATACTGCCCCTGTATGCTCCGCTTTTTAGCTTGTCCCGCCATAGCTTTCCAAGCGACGGTTGACCTCCCCGCGTTTGCTGAGAACCTACATCTTATAAATAGGTCCGAAGTCCCGCCGTCAGGCGGGGCCCTCGAACCTGGGAATTCTGAGGCGGCTTGCTTATAGAGTGATTTGCAAAAATATGTTCCGATTAGGAGAGGACGACCGGCTCGCTCCCCGCGCACGAATTGCTGCCGTAAGGCAGAACGCCCGTCCTTCAGGGCGGGGAGACTTCACAATTGAAAATATTATTTGGCTCCCTTCGGGGTATCCAAACAATATTTTCAGTTATCAAGGACTTAGGTGAAAACGAAACATCTCAAGTGTGTACAACATGATGATACCACTTGATCCAATGAATTTGGAAAACAAAAATTTGAAATTAGCGGGCCAGTGTGTTAAATTTTACCTCTTCATTATTTCACATATTCAATGTTTGAGTGCAGAGACCTAAGTTGTTAATATGTCAAAAGAATTGATCATAAATGCGGCGGAACACGAAACCCGGGTAGCCTTTGTGGAGGATGGCAACCCGCGGGAACTCTTTATTGAGAGACCCAAGGAGTCTGACATCACGGGCAACATATACAAGGGACGCGTGGTGCGTGTGCTACCTGGGATGCAGGCGGCTTTTGTTGATATAGGTCTTGACCAGGCAGCTTTCATCTATGTAGCGGACGTCTTGAACCATGACCAGGAGTTCGAGTATCTCATGCAGTTACTCCCCGATGAAGGAGAAGACGATCTCACCGACCCTGACGATGAGAAGCGACCCCCTTCGCTTGACCATGAGTTCATGATTGAGGATCTACTCCATGAGGGACAGGAAATCATGGTCCAGGTGTCCAAGGCTCCCATCGGAAACAAAGGATCCAGAATTACAAGCAGGGTGTCGCTTCCGGGTCGCTTTCTGGTCCTCATGCCGACCACGGACCACATTGGGGTTTCTCGACGCATAGAAGATGAAGATGAGCGAAAGCGGCTGAAGGAAACCTTGATGGACGTACGCTCCGAACGCTACGGCCTCATTGCAAGGACAGTGAGTGAGGGGGCGAACAGGGACAAACTTGCCAAGGAAATGGACTTTCTAACGTCCTTGTGGCTGGACCTTCAAAAGAAAAGTGATAGCGCGCCGGTTCCAAGTTTGTTGCATAAAGAGCTCAACGTGACCCTTCGGGCGGTCCGGGATCTCTTTACTCATGAAGTCGATAAGCTCGTCATTGATTCCAAGTCGGGATACGAGGAAATATTGGAGTTTTTGGATACATTTATGCCAAAGCTTAAGACATCCGTCGAACTATACGAGGACAGCGAGCCGGTTTTTGATGTTTACAACCTCGAATCGGAAATATCCCGTGCCCTGAAGAAGAAGGTCTGGCTAAAATCCGGAGGATATATTGTTATTGAGCATACTGAAGCCTTCGTGGCTATTGATGTCAACACTGGTAGGTATGTAGGAAAACGAAGCTTAGAGGAGACAATCCTCAAAACGAACCTCGAAGCGGTCAAGGAGATTGCCTATCAGATCAGACTCCGAGATATCGGTGGCCAGATCATTATTGATTTCATCGATATGGAGAAGAAATTGAATCGAGAAAGGGTTTGCAATGTGCTGAAGGAGGCTCTCAAGAAAGACCGGAGCAAGACCCATGTGCTTCCCATTTCTGAGTTAGGGCTGATTGAAATGACGCGTAAACGGACCCGTGAAACCCTCAACCGGATGCTCTGTGAACCATGCTTTTACTGTGAGGGGGAAGGTTATCTTAAGTCGAGGCGCACGATTTGTTACAATATCTATCATGATATGCGCCGCGAGTCTGGTGAGATGATGGCTCCGAACATCACGCTGAAGGTACACCCCGAGATTGCCGAGCTTCTGCTGGGAGAGGAGAGTTCTTTGATAGACTCGCTTGAATCGGCTCTGAACAAAAAGATTATCGTTCGGCCCGATGTACATTTTCACCTTGAGCAGTATGAGATGTATGAAATGCACAAGAATTAGCTTGACACTGGCTAATATTTATTTATAATAAACGTTTACCTTAATTTGGTGCATTCACGTTTGGTTGCCAAAGCCCATTTTGCCAGAATTCAGGCCACCATTTTTTAGTGTTTAGGAAGGTTATTCAAATGTACGCTATAATATCGACCGGGGGCAAACAATACAAAGTCTCAGAAGGGGAAACCATAAGGGTTGAAAAAATCCCCGGTGAGATAGGCGAATCCATCTCCTTTGACCGTGTACTCATGTTTTCGAGCGGCGAGACGGTTCAGGTAGGCCAGCCGACACTGGCTGATGTGGCTGTGACAGGTCATATTGTGGAACAAGGAAAGGCCAAGAAGATAATTGTTTTCAAGATGAAGCGGCGGAAGCGTTATCGGAAGAAGCAGGGCCATCGACAGCAGTACACGGCACTCAAGATCGATACCATTAAGACAACATAGCTAAGCCATTAAGGAGCAACAGGGCCATGGCACATAAGAAAGCAGGAGGGAGTTCACGAAACGGACGTGACAGCGCCGGTCAGAGGCGTGGGGTTAAGCGTTTCGGTGGACAGAAGGTTTCTGCAGGTCACATACTGGTCAGGCAGATTGGAACCAAGATACACCCCGGCAGGAATGTGGGTATGGGGAAAGATTACACACTCTTTGCCAAAATCGATGGCGTTGTTACCTTTGAACGCATGGGATCATCCAGAAAGAAAGTCAGTATCTATCCAGCAGTATCGGCCTGAGGTGTAGGTCGTTATCTGCGGCGTTCCTATTCCCATCGTACTCACTTCACAAAGGTCGGGAGGAGCGTCCCGTAGGCCAACGGGATATATGAAATTTCTTGATGAAGCCCTGATCAATGTCCAGTCCGGCGATGGCGGCAATGGCTGCGTAAGTTTTAGACGCGAAAAACACGTTGCCAAAGGGGGCCCGAACGGCGGAGACGGCGGCAAGGGCGGTAACGTACTGCTCCAAACCACATCCCGCATGTACACCCTTCATAACTTCCGCTTCAAAAGACATTTCAGGGCCGAACGAGGACAACACGGCCGAGGGAAAAACCAGTCAGGAAAGAGCGGCACGGACCTGATCATCTCCATCCCCATAGGTACCATAGTTCAGGAGGCCGAAACCGGCCACGTACTCAAAGAATTTGTGAAGAACGATGAATTTTTTTTGGCGGTTCGTGGCGGAAGGGGGGGGCTTGGAAACCAACATTTTGCATCCTCAAGGAGGCGTGCGCCCCGATATGCCCAGCAAGGAGAACCAGGCCAGACCCTTTCCTTGAAACTAGAGCTGAAACTCCTGGCGGATGTCGGCATTATAGGACTTCCCAATGCGGGAAAGTCTACCCTGGTGTCGAAACTCTCCTCTGCTCGCCCCAAGGTTGCTGACTACCCTTTTACGACGTTAACCCCCAGCCTCGGCGTGGTTGACTCCCATGAAAACGACCCCTTTGTTATAGCAGATATTCCGGGACTCATTGAAGGTGCCCACCTAGGGGTGGGTCTTGGAACCAGGTTTCTCAGACACGTGGAAAGGAACAGGTTTTTGCTTCACCTTGTCGATCTTTCCACCGTTCCACCAAAAGATCTTCTTGGTCCTTACGAGACGGTGAATGAGGAACTGCGGAAGTTCAGTACATCCCTTAGCGAGAAAGCCCAGGTGGTCGTATTGAACAAGGTGGACAAATCGGGTGCCAGCGCTGTGGCAGAAGAACTTCGCAAAGTCCTTGAGCCATTGAATCCCGATATATGGGTCATCTCAGCCATCAAGGGTGAGGGCGTAGAGCCGCTAAAGGACTATTTGGCCGGGCTTGTAGAGAAGGTCAGACAGACTGAATACGATAAGAACTGACAATTGCGTAAAATGGACTTTTTACGATTTCTTCAAAACTTACAAACCCGAGACAGCATATGACTTCCAGGCAGAAGCGCCTTCAGATTCGCAAAGATCTCTTTAGCCGTGTGAGGCGAGTGGTTGTTAAGGTCGGCAGTGGGGTGATTACCCACGATGATGGCCTCAATACCAGGTTGATAAAACGCCTGGCCCGAGAGATCTCTGTGCTCATGGACCAGGGACACCAGGTCATTCTTGTGAGTTCCGGGGCTGTTGCCTCAGGCATGAAGAAGATGGATATGACCCAGAGGCCCGCTGACATCCCTCACAAGCAGGCGATTGCGGCTATTGGACAGCCCAAGCTGATGCTGGAGTACGAGAAGTCCTTTGCTCATTATCAGAAGAAAGCAGCTCAAATCTTGTTAACTATAGATGATCTTTCCAACCGCAGGCGTTATCTGAATGCTCGCAATACCATAAACGTCCTGTTGGACTGGAGGATTGTCCCCATTATCAATGAAAATGACACAGTGGTTGTGGAGGAGCTTAAATTCGGAGACAATGACAACCTGTCAGCCATGATTACACATTTGATGGATGCGCAGATACTCATCAACCTGACCGATATTGACGGCTTTTATGACAAAGATCCGAGGAGCCACAAAGATGCTGCGCTCATACCGCTGGTGTCAAGGATCGACCGCGCCATGGAAAAGGCCGCCCTCGACATTCCCGGGGCTTTCAGCATCGGCGGGATGTCGAGCAAGATCCAGACAGCAAAAAAGGTTACCACGAGCGGGATTCCTATGGTCGTTGCAAGTGGCTTGAAGGCCAACATACTGAAAAGACTTTTTGCGGGCCGGGACGTGGGCACCCTCTTTCTCCCGAGAAGCGAGAAGATGGGGAGCCGGAAGTGCTGGATTGGCTTCACTCTTAAAGCAAAGGGCACGATAAAGGTTGATAGGGGAGCAGCCAAAGCCATGTTCAAACAGGGCAGAAGCTTGTTGCCGATTGGTATTCTGGATGTTGAGGGTGACTTTGGCGTAGGCGCTGCAGTCAACTGCATAGATCCGGATGGGGTGGCTTTTGCCAGGGGGCTCGTTAACTATACTGCTTCGGATATCAGGAAGCTCGTGGGCGTAAAGACACATCAGATTGAGCAGCGATTAGGCTATAAGCATTACGACGAAGTGATTCATAGAGACAACCTGGTTATCATAGTGGATGAAAAGGGGGGGCCCATATGTCAATAGAACAGACCATCACGGATATCGCCCGAAATGCAAAGGAAGCTGCAAAGACAGTAGCCCGTCTGGGTACCCGGAAGAAAGACGAGGCCTTGGAGCGAATTGCTCAAAAGCTCCTTGATGAGGCTTCCACCATCAAGGGAGAAAATGAGAAGGACCTGAAAGATGCAAGAGACAAAGGGCTTTCAGAGGCGATGATCGACCGGCTCACTGTCAGTGATGCGGTCATCGAGTCGATGGCTAGTGGGCTGCGCGATGTGGTAAAACTCCCCGACCCTGTGGGCATGGTTACCGGTATGTGGCAACGCCCCAATGGTCTCCAGGTGGGCCGGGTGCGGATTCCCCTTGGCGTTATCGGAATGATCTATGAGTCAAGACCGAATGCCACGATTGACGCTGCTGGGCTTTGCCTGAAGGCGGGTAATGCTGCAATCTTGCGTGGTGGGTCTGAGGCATTTCACTCAAATATGATTCTGGCTCAGATCATTCAGGGGGCGCTTCGAGAAGTCGGCATCCCAGAAGCAGCAGCCCAGGTTATTCCTGTACCGGACAGGTCTGCCGTGAACGTTCTCCTTACCCAGGAAGAATATATGGATCTTATTATCCCCAGAGGCGGCGAGGGACTGATTCGTTTTGTTGCCGAAAATTCCAAGATTCCTGTCCTCAAACATTACAAAGGCGTCTGCCATGTTTATGTGGATGAGGGTGCAGACCTTGGTATGGCTGAGAATGTCTCGTTCAATGCCAAGGCTCAGCGACCAGGTGTCTGCAATGCCATGGAGACACTTCTGGTTCACGAGGCCGTAGCCGAGTCATTCCTCCCAGAAATGGCCACGCGCTTCACAGATGCAGACGTGGAGCTGCGAGGGTGTCCCAAGACCTGTGACATCGTGTCCGCAGCCAAACCAGCTACTGATGAGGACTGGCCAATGGAGTACCTCGATCTGATCTTAACAGTCAAGGTGGTCTCTTCTATGGAAGAGGCCATGGACCATATAGGGAAATACGGATCAGCTCATACCGAGGCGATTGTGACCTCAGACTATGCCCGGGCACGCCGTTTTCTGAGGGAGGTGGATGCCTCTGTGGTTCTGGTGAACGCCTCAACGCGGTTCAATGACGGGGGAGAACTCGGTCTCGGGGCTGAGATCGGGATCAGCACCTCCAAGCTACATGCTTACGGGCCGATGGGGCTGGAGGAGTTGACCACTACCAAGTTTGTTGTCTTTGGAGATGGGCAGGTAAGAACGTAGTACGCAAGCTGTGAAATTCGTGTTTTTCCGGCAGAGAGTCTTTGTCATATTTAATTATGGCATTCTGAATAACATAAACTCGAAGCTCGAAATCCGAAACAAACTCAAAACTCGAATTTCCAAATGTTCAAAACATTACACCGTTCCAGTGAGTATGGTCTCTTACGTTTTGGTCATTTGAGTTTCCAGAATTCTTCATTGTTTCGATATTCGATATTCGACATTGGAGTTTCCGGTTTATCCGGGTAAGGGTTTATTTGTGCGTTTAGGCCTTTTCGGCGGCACCTTCAATCCAATCCACTTTGGCCATCTCAGGGCGGCGATAGAGGTCCGGGAGGCATTTAACCTGGACAAGCTATTGTTGATCCCGTCGGCCAATCCCCCCCACAAGATAGCCGGCCAAGTGGCCGATGCTGAGGATCGTCTTGAAATGGTCCGCCTGGCGGTTGAGGGAGAACCATTTCTTGAGGCATCTGAAATAGAATTGGCTCGTCCCGGTCCGTCCTACACCATCCAGACCCTAAGACACTTCCACGAGCGGTTCGGTCCAGAAAGCAGCATCCATTTCATTGTGGGCCAGGATGCTTTTTCGGAAATTACTACGTGGAAGTCATATAAAGAGCTTTTTGGCACGGCTCATTTCATTGTGATGACCCGTCCCGGCTCCAAGTTGGGTAGTATAGAGGACTTTATCCACACCAACATATCCGAAGCGTATCAATACGATCTCACGTCCAACGGGTATGGCCACCCAGAGTGGTGCAAAATCTTCTGTCTTGATATCACACACCTGGATATTTCGGCCAGCGAGATTCGAGAGCGAATCAGACAGGGTCGCTCCATCCGTTTCCTCATCCCTCACGCGGTGGAAGACTTTGTCGTAAAAAAGGAACTTTATCGGTGACACGACCTTACGAGCCAGTGGTTCAGTATGTTGAGGCGGTTTTGGACACGAAGGCCCTTGACGTGGTCGTGCTTGATCTGCATGGACTCACTTCCTTTGCTGACACGTTTGTTATATGCAGCGGTCGCTCACACCGACAGGTATCGGCCATTGCCGAATTGGTCGAGCAGAACCTCAAGGCAGGAGGGATCAAACCTCTCGGCATTGAAGGTATCCGCGAAGGCCACTGGGTTCTCATGGATTATGGGGACGTAGTGATTCACGTATTTCTTGAACCGATACGAATCTTCTATGACCTCGAAGGCCTCTGGTCGGACGCCAGGAGAATTGAACAGAGTGATCTGAAATGATCTGAAATGGACTAAAATCCCTGAAGTTAAAAGGTGAAACGCCATCAACGGAACATGTTTTTGAGAACCGCTATAGAAGCCAATAAGACAAAATAAGCCAATCCAAGTAAAGCTCCCCGCGCTTCCGCGCGGGGATGAATGGCATGTTTTCGGTAATGAGACGAGCAATCAAGAAGTATCTTCAAATTCTCAACTTTAGCTCATTATAGACACTTGAGGCACTTCTCATGAAACAGCCGCCAGAGAAGCAAACACTCCCGGTCGTCAGTCCGGAAGATCTGTTGCGGGTCTCCGGCAAGAAGGCCCTGGATCTAATTCTTGATTCACCCGCGCCTGTCACGCTGGTTCAATCGCTGGCAGAGGAGGACCTGTTCTGGCTGATTCAGGAGATCGGTCCTGAAGATGCTCTTCCTATCCTGTCCCTCGCTTCCAATGATCAGTGGCAATACCTGTTGGACCTTGAGCTGTGGACAAAAGACCGACTGGAGATCGATTCGGTTAATCGCTGGCTGGGCCTTCTGCTCAAGGCAGACCCCGACAGGCTTTTGATCTGGGGGCTGCGCGAGCATATTGAGCTTATTGAGCTTCATATGTTCAAGCATATTGAGGTCAGAATACGAGAAGAGGATGAATCGCCATCGGACTTCGGGGACGGCTATTTCAGCCTGGACAATCTCTTCTATATTCGAATCAATAATGATCAGTACGAACAAACCACCAGGGAGTTCCTTGAGCGCCTTGCACACTACGACCTGAGTATATTTCATAAGGTCTTGCTGGAATTGGCAGGGGCGCTGCCGGCCGAAGTCGAAGAGAGAATGTATAGTCTCAGAAATGTTCGGTTGGCTGAAAAGGGTTTCCTCCCCTTTGAGGATGCCATAGGAATCTATCAGCACTTGAATCCCGAAAGACTTGCCGAAAAGGAGCCTCAACTTCGCAAAGTCATTCAAGAGGAGTCGCTCCGTTACCCCGTCCCTGTTTCCACCGTTGCCCTTATCCAGGGTCAGAACCTTTTTCACCTGTCTTTACAGCAGATAGGGGACGTGCACTTGGTGCAGAGGCTTCAGATCGAATTTGCCGCTGTGTGCAATCAGATCATTTCAGCCGATGTTCTCATGGTTCGGGACAAAGAACACCTGGCAGCTGTCGTGAGAAAGGCTTGTGGGTACCTGAGTATCGGGCTTGACAGGGTGACACAGGGAGACGTGCAGAAAGCCACCCGCTTGGTTCAGGGATTTCCTCTATCTCAGATTTTCCGAATCGGTTACGGTGCTGCCTTGGAGTTGCGATGGAAGACAGAAAAATGGCTGCAAGGGAGCTGGTTTACCGGGCAGGACTTTGATTTAAGCTTCTGGGGTGATGCGTGGGAAGGGATGCTCGAAGGTCTCCTCAAGAAACGGCCGCTTTTTCACACAGACTTTGCTGAGGGTGAGCCATACCGTGAGTTCGAGTCCCTCGAAGATGTCACTCATTGCGAAAGCGCCCTTGAGGAGGTCATGGCGGCAGATCAGTTCCTGTCTCAGTTGTTTGCTCAAGACGCCATCGTTCATCCCATTGTGGCCTATCAGCCTGTTACTCACAAAAACCTTGTTTTGACCTGTTGGGCCAGAGACTACCTTGGCCTGCCTGATGACATAGAGCCCCTTTCTGTAAAGGAATTAAAAGCTTTCTTCGGAGACCTCTGGGAGAAAAAGACAAAGCCGCGTCGGGTGGCCCAGAGAATGAAACATGCCTTTTGGGACTGGCTTCAAATGCGGTCTGGGGAGGCTATTGATGAGATTTCTGACCAAGCAAGAAGAACGATTGACCGTCTCCTTGGAGAGCTTGAAAAAGAATACGGATCAGTTTCCCCGAAGGATATAGACATACGATACATCAAACATCTCTTAGTTAGTTTCCATCCATAAATGGCCCTTTTTACGGTGAGCGGCGTTCTCCGCGGGTTTTCGTCTGCGGAGTACGATCTGTACGCCTCGACGAAAACCCTTGTGCGGCCTTGTTCATCAGAAAAATTCCTCATTTATGAATTGGAAACTTAGCCGGTGCCCAACACTTGTTACGTTATTTATGGATCGGCACTAGTTGTCCCCTGAACTGCTACGGCGAGCGCATTTCCTGTCTTGACCGGCCTGCTTCCCGCAAGCTCCGACCTTTGGTCGGGGTTAAGGGAAGCTATCTTAAAATGGCCCTCTTCCTTACCGGGAAGCCCCGACCTCTGGTCGGGGAGCTTCACCTGTCGTGGCAGAGAGCTCCAATTTCCCGCCTTTGCTGCCATGCTACCAAGTTCTTGTCCTTGTTCTATCAAGTCCACGAAAGCTTGTCATAATCTGTTGTGGTGGTTGTACGTTGGGCGAATATAGTAACTCTCATAAGTATGTTCCGTTTTGAACCATTATGAGGCTTAGAAGATTGCCGCAAATGGGACATATTTTTGAGAACCGCTCTATAAGGCATCCCAGCTTGACAATGCTGACCACATTAACATATAAGGGGTTCAAATAATGACAGATTGGCCGGACCTCGCCATGATAGCCATGTGACACTGAAACCGGCTGCATGCTTGGTCTTTGTGACCGGCTCGCTCCCTATACAAGCCCCGTCCTTCAGGGCGGGGAGGCTTCACAACGGGAGGATGTCCTGATGTCTAAGAAGCGAACCTGCGAAGTATCGCAGCAAAGAGTTAAAGAGGCAGACCGGAAAGCTATTGCTCGCGAGCAGATAGAGAAGGCGCTGGCGGAGAGAGAAGAAAAGTACAAAATTATTCTGGATAGCATTGAGGATGGCTATTATGAGGTCGACATCGCAGGTAACCTCACTTTGTTCAATGATTCATTGTGCAACATAATAGGATATCCCCGCGACGAATTGACAGGTATGAACAACCGACAATATATGGATGAAAAAACCGCAAGAGAGGTCTATCAGTCATATAACAGAGTATACTCCACAGGAAAACCTGACAAAGGATTTGAATATGAGCTCTTACGAAAAGACGGCACCACCAGAAACGTTGAGGTGTCAATATCCTTGATAGAAAATCCAGAGGGTAAAGGAATCGGTTTTCGCGGTATTATTCGAGATGTGACTAAGCGCAAGCGAACGGAGGAGGCGCTGAGAGAATCCGAAGAGAAGTTGAGAACTTTTATGGACAGTGTAACTGATTTCTTTGCTATCACAGATAGGAATGAAAACCTTATCTATGTGAACAGATCAATGGCCGAGAATTTAGGATATTCCGAAGAAGAAATGACTGGAATGCATGTTTCTGAAATCATAAGTGAAAAATCTATGATCAAGTTTGAACCTGAAGTAAAAGAATTAGTCGAAACAGGAAAACTTAGCATCGAATCTACATGGGTATCGAAACATGGGGACAAGTTTCATGGAGAGTTAAGAGTTAATGCTGTCTATGACGCCAACGGTAATTATTCAGGAAGTAGGGGGGTATTCCGAGACATCACCAAGCGTAAGCTGGCTGAGGAGGCACTGAGAGAATCTGAAGAAAAGTATAAAACGTTGGTAGAAAGCAGTCATGACATGATATTTATGGTCGACCTGGAGGGGACTTTTCTATTCACCAATGAGGCAACCTGGACAACTTTGGGCTATTCAAAAGAAGAAATTAGAGGAACGGATGGGTTCACACTGATCCATCCTGACGATTCAGAAGCTGTGAGAGCGCGTTTCTCTCGATTGGCTCAAGGCAAAAGGGAGGATAACATAGAATACAGATATAGAACCAAGGCCGGTTCTTACATCAACGTATTAAACAATGCGTCACCTATGTTTGATTCTGAAGGAAATGTCATTGCCGCATTTGGTATTGCGAGAGACATCACCCAGTTTAGACAGGCCGAAGAAGCCCTGAAAAGAGCTCACGACAATTTGGAAACTCGCGTTGCAGATCGCACACAGGACTTATTGACAGCGAATGAGCAACTGAAGCAGGGGATAGGTGAGCGCAAGCAGGCAGAGGAAGCTCTGCGGGAATCGGAGGAAAAATACAGTACTCTGGTCGAAAATTCGCTCACCGGCATTTACATCGATTGCGATGGCAAGATCGTATTTGCCAACAGAAGATTTGCTGAAATTTACGGGTATTCAAGACAGGAATTGGTGGGTATGGAATCCTGGAGGCTGGTCTATCCTGATGACAGGGCTTTGACCGATCAGATAAGGGCAAAGAGGATGAAGGGAGAAAAAGCCCCAAGGGTGTATGAGGCTAGGGGCTTAACAAAGGACGGGGAAACCATATGGATTGTAAGAAGAAACACTCGTATAGAGTATCAGGGAAGGCCCGCTGTATTGGGCAACATAGTGGACACCACCGGCCACAAGCGAGCCGAGGAAGAGAAAAATGAGCTCCAGGCCCAACTTCAGCAAGCTCAAAGGATGGAAGCTATTGGTACGCTGGCGGGCGGCATTGCTCATGACTTCAATAACCTGCTCATGGGCATCCAGGGGAATGTCTCCTTGATGTATTTGGATATGGATCCCGCTCACCTTTATTATGAACGTTTGAAGAACATTGAGAAACAGGTTCGAAGCGGTTCCAGACTAACCTCACACCTTCTTGGATACGCCAGGAAGGGGAAATATGAGATTATGCCCATCAACCTGAACCAATTGGCAGTGGAGACTTGCGAAACCTTCATAAGGACCAAAAAAAATATTACGGTTGACCGAGAGCTTGCCGAAGACCTGTTTGCTATAGACGCTGACCCTAGCCAGATAGAACAGGTGCTTCTGAATCTGTGTGTCAATGCTACTGATGCGATGCCTGACGGTGGGGATCTGATCGTAAAGACCATGAACACGGATGACAAGAAAATGAAGAGTAGTCTCTATGATCCAAAGCCGGGTAAGTACGTTCAGTTAACTGTGACCGATACCGGAATGGGTATGGACAAAAAGACCGCCGAACACATCTTTGATCCTTTCTTTACGACTAAGACAAGGGGCCGCGGTACCGGTCTTGGCCTGGCTTCTGCTTACGGCATAGTAAAGGCCCACAGCGGATATATTGATGTAAAATCCAAGCAGGGGCACGGAACTACCTTCAGCATCTGTTTGCCTGCATCAGAAAATAGGGTTCAGCGGGTTTCCAGGACCCCTGTAAAAGTCATTAAGGGCACCGGGACGGTCCTCCTGGTAGACGATGAAAAGGTTATATTGGAAGTTGGTCAGGATTTGCTGGAAGCCATGGGCTACCGCATACTTGTGGCCAGAGACGGGAAAGAAGGCGTGAGGGTTTACAAGAAGAATTGGAATGAGATAGATATAGTCGTCATGGACATGGTCATGCCCAATATGGGCGGTGGTGAAGCCTATGACCGAATTAGGGAGATCAACCCTAATGTCAAGGTGCTGCTTTCCAGTGGTTTCAGTATTGATGGAGAGGCAAGCGAGATACTGGACCGGGGCTGTGATGGTTTTATTCAGAAGCCTTTCAATATGAAGAAGCTCTCTGGCAAAATAATGGAGATTCTCGACAAGGGATAGATGCAATCAGAAGGCAGCACTTCGTACGCGAGGGGGGCGAGCCGGTCAAACCATGGGAGGAATGAATGAGGTTACGTATTCTGTTATTCTCATTGCTTTTGATCTTTCTGGCCAATTCGGGATTGACAGAAGAGAGTCCCGATGAGTGGTTCAAAAAGGGGAATGAGGCGTCTGAAGCCGGGGATCATGAAGAGGCGATTCGCTGTTTTGAAAGAACTATTGCCCTTGATCCAGGCCATATAGGCGGTTTTAGGAATATAGGCTGTGTGTATGGGATGAGGGGTATGTGGGATGAGGCAGTCGAACCCTTTATAAAGGCCCTTGCCATCAATCCAAATGACGCCCAGATCCATTACAACCTTGGATTCTGTTGGTATAAGAAAAGTATGTTTGACGAAGCCATTGCGGAATTTGAAAAAGCCATTGCTCTGAATCCTGAGTTTCGTGATGCATATCACAACTTGGGTATTGTTTACGGAAAGAAAGAGATGTTCAGTCAGGCCATTCCCATGTTCAGGAAGGCTGTAGAGATCGGGCCTGACAATGCCGAGACCCATTTCAGTCTTGGAAA
>JAQYVR010000209.1 GCA_030145395.1 Desulfobacteria bacterium | reverse complement strand
ACTTATTTTGTGATCAGCGTCCCTGTTCTCATGTCTTCGTAATACCTCTAAGCAATCAATTGATTCGGAGCATCTCCCCCACCCTCGGTACCGAGACAGAATAACCTTCCTCTTTGAGATGTCGTGCAAGGGCCAGGGACTGATCCTCTTCACCGTGAACGACAGCGATTCTTTTGATGCTCAGATTCGATTCTTTTAGAAAGCGACGCATTTCATTCCTGTCCCCGTGGGCGCTAAAGCCCAGCATGCTGACGACACGGGCCTTCAGCGGATACTCCTTATTGAAGAATCTTAATGTCGGAGGTGGACCAGTTCTGCCAGACTCCTCATATGCCCTACCGTGTTCAAGAATACGCCGACCGAGAGTATTCTGCGCCATGTAGCCGACTATCAGAATCGTAGTTTTAGGATTGTGGATCTTGTGACGCAGGTGATGCAGGATCCGACCACCCTCACACATGCCCGACGCCGAAATGACAATATGCGGGGTATCATCACGGTTGAGAGCCATGGATTCTTCAACAGATTCTACAAAGTGAATCCCTTTGAAGAAAAAAGGATTTTTGCCCTGCTGAAGAAAATCTTGGTGGGCTTCCTTGTCATAAACCTCGGGGTGTTCTCCGAATATCCGGGTTATTTTGATTGCCAGCGGGCTGTCCACATATACCGGAATTTCGGGAACCTGATTTTCATTACGCAGTTCATGCAACAAGTATAACAGTTCCTGGGTGCGACCGAACGCGAAGGCAGGGATTAGGACGGTCCCCCCACGGCTGTAAGTATCCACGAGCACCTGTTTCAGGTAAGGCTTGAGATCCTGAACTGGTTCATGAAGGCGATTGCCGTATGTGCTTTCCATGATCAGCAGGTCCAACTGCCGATCTTCTTCTGCAAAATCGAGCGTTGGATTCTTGATGATAGGCCTGTTGAATCGGCCGATGTCGCCGGTATAGCCGACTGTGAATGTTCGGCCGTTCTCCTTGACCTTGATGATGGTTATGGCAGAGCCGAGAATGTGCCCAGCATCGTACAACGTGCATGTCACTCCCTTCCCGATCACAACCGGGTGGCGATAGGGGTAGTCGTCAAAAAAGGTGAGAGCTTGCCGGGCTTCTTCACGAGTGTATAGGGGTTCGACCCTTTCCAGGTTGTGATAATCGATCAATTCGTTAATGGCCTCAGTCTTCAGTCCATGGCGACCTTTTTTCAAAAGCTTTTTTATATCTTTAAGTCCACGTTTGGAGATTCTTTTCGCCCTGCTTGATTTCTTTATCCGGGCCAAGGCCGACCTCACGGCCTTATAATTAAGATAGGCAGCATCCGATTCCTGGATGTGAGCGCTGTCCTCAAGGAGATATTCGCAAGCGCCCGCAGTGGCACGAGTGCAAACAATGCGCCCCGTGAAGTCGTGCTTGGTCAACATCGGAATGCGCCCGGAGTGATCGATGTGCGCGTGGGACAGCACCACGCTGGTGATAATCCGCGGGTCAAATGGCATGATCCTGTTTTTTTCCGCACTTTCCTTGCGGCGGCCCTGGAACATTCCGCAGTCAAGCAGGATCCGGTCATTTTCGGCAGTCAATAGATGCGTCGAACCGGTCACTTCCCGTACTCCTCCGTAAGACGTCAGGTGCATAAAAAGCCTCCTTATGAAATGCTTCGCGGGAAAAGGGCCATTTGTGGATGGAACCCAACCATATGTTTCGGTTACGCCCTATTCAGGCCCGTTCAATGCGGCTCACAACTGAAATTTTTGACAAAGCCAAAGTATCAGAACCATATTGAAACGCCAATCTTTCTTTTGTTCTGATCTTGCGGCATAACACTCACATGAACCCACATTGAGACACTGATGCCCGGGTTCCTTCTTGAGTACAAAGTTGTACGCTTGAACATATTTCGGAGTTTAATTGTCTGGTTACGGTCTTGATAGTTCCCTGATGCGGCCCTACGGACCGTGAAAAGCTCCTAGGTTGTTATAGGCTTTGGCATGTTTTTGATTGAGGCATGAAAGGAGAAGGATGCCGACCGTTCCGGGGCATCAAAATCGTATGTTCCCGCCATCAAATACGTGTTTCCCCTGAATAGAATAGGGTCTTCCCCCGATACAACTATTCTCTCTGTAATACTATACTGATGACAAACGTCGGGATCAAACCACTTAAACACCGGAAGGTCGTTATGTATGAACAACTGTCAAGGGGCCAGAAGGCACAACTCTATGCCACAGCCTTCTACCACGTTCGGTCCATTGTGGAGAAACACGGTGGAACTGTGGAGATGGACTTGGCAACAGATGCAATAAAGATATGTGTGCCAGAAAATGAACGGGTTGCCTGCGCCAAGAAGATAGAGGAACAGCTCGGTGCAGCCCCGAGAATCCTTGGAAGAATCCGAAACGATGAATCTTCCGGTATGTCCCCTTTGTAGAGAGATGATTCTGTCAGGACAACACAAGGGAGTTCATAACATAAAGTCTTCTTAAAACCTTTTGTGGGGAGATGAGGGCATATATGAGAGTCATTGCCATTATAATCTTCACGGTTTTGGAAAATGCTGCATCTGCTATCAGAGTTTTTTGCTGGCGGATAAGTGATTGGTACTACCGTCGTCAAGTTAGCGGCTGATAAGCGGCCTTGGTACCGCGCAAACTGTCAGTTTCATTGGCTGAAAGCTACCTCAGGCATTCTAACCAGCAATCGTTCTTCAGCAATTCTTGTAAAAATTGTTATTGCTTTCCCTTTTTTCCTCTTTGCATCTTCTATGGCACAACCACTGCACCGCATAGCAGTCGTAGCCGTGCCCCATGCGGATGCGTGTATCAGTTTCGACAATTCGTTAAGAAGTTGCACTTCTAGACAGACAGGCTCTCCTTGGCCCTCAATTCCGTGCTGCACATCTGGGAGATGTCTGCCAAGGTCTTCTGTCGCCCCTGGCATTATGTCTTCCTCAAAATGATCCCTCCTACAAAATTGCTTGACGGAATCTTGGACCTTGTCAGATATATCTTTCCCACACGAGTCGCACAAAAACTTTATCATCTTGGCGGCCTCCTCCATGATCTTTTGATCTTCGAATTGAGTTCACGGAACACATGATTACAGGGGGTTATAGCCAAAGTGTCTTGACGGTATTAATGACGCCAGTCGTCTTCCGTTACGGGGTCGATATTTCGACCTTCTTGTAATTGCTGACCATTCTATCCTTCAACACCCATATGCACTGGGTCGTTTCTGACATCAACCCAATTTGGCATATACTCTGGACTGCCCCAATCTACAATTGGGGGAATCACGCAATCTGCTTCTGCATGCACCCGATTTTTGTGAACGAAAAATACTGATATGAAATAGTTGACATTAGGACTTAATGGGTATGACTCCTGCAATGGTCAGCTGGAATGGTGTGGTTTGTACCTGAGGCTATAGGCGGAATGGGTTGGGGATAGAAGTGAACTGCTATGCAATAGTTTACGGTGGTTATGATTTTGGAAGATGCTGGAGGTAGGGTTCCTCGCCCGGGTTCATTTCTCAGTTTGTGCTTTGGGAAGGGTGACGAAGAAGGTGCTGCCCTCTCCAGCTTTCGATTCAATGCGGACTGAGGCGTGTAATTTACTTGCTGCTTTTTTGACAATGGCAAGCCCGAGACCGGTGCCCTGATACTCCTGAGTGGTGTGAAGGCGCTGAAAAACTCGAAATATTCGTTCGTGATGGCGAGGCCCAATGCCAATGCCATTATCACGGACAAAGAGTTCGTAGCCGTCCTCCCCTAATGGGCTCCAACCAATCTCAACTCTTTTGTGCGCAGAAGTGTTGAATTTTATAGCGTTGCCAATGAGATTCTGAAATATCTGCCAGAGAAGGGTTGGCTCACCATCAATCGTAGGAAAGTCTTTCCCCATCACAATCTCGATATCCTGGGTCAAATCAAGAGATTCCACCAGCTCTTTCAGCAACGCTCCGATCTGGATTGTCTTGATCGGGCCACTCGATCCGCCGACTCGGGAGAATTCCAGAAGATCCTCAATCAATTCCTGACCCTGGAGGACCGCGTGGTTGAGACTGTCAAGATACATCTTCTGATCTCCATCGAGGGTCGCTTCGAGGTCTTCCCACAAGAAGTCGACGTAGTTGCGGATTGCCCGTAAGGGGGCTTTCAAATCGTGGGACACGACATAAGCGTACTGAGAAAGCTCTTCATTAGCTGCTTCAAGGTCGGCGGCCTTCTCTTTAAGATCTCCATGGGCAACCCGCAGGGCCTCCTCAGCCCGCTTACGTTCGGTGAGTTCTAGCTTCAATTGATCGGTTATTCTTGCCAGCTTGGCCGTGCGCTCTTCAACTCGCCGTTCCAGCTCATGGTGTGCCTTCTGCAGTTCCTCCTCCACCCTCTTCCGATCGGTAATGTCACGCAAAATGTGGACGCTGCCTACCGGCATCCCGTCACGACCCAAATGGATCGCCGCACTTATGCTGACGTCAAGGATGTTTCGGTCTTTCGTGTATCGACGGCTTTCCACACCCGAGAAACTCTCTCCTGCCAGCACCTTCTCAATAATCAGCTCCGCTTCAGGCCAGTTCTCCTCAGGCACATAATCCAATTTCTTGCCTATGAGCTCTTCAGAAATCCACCCGAAGACTGTAGTAAATGCAGGGTTTATGTAACTGCATTTACCCTCCATATCGTAGACCACAATGGAGTCCGGGGAGCCTTCCAGGACGGCGCGATATCTCTCCTCGCTTTCACGCAGGGCCTCCTCGGCCCGCTTGCGGTCGGTGATTTCTTCATTGAGTTCCTGTGCGTAGACAATGGCCTGGTCATGGGCGTCTTGCAGTCGGCTGGTACTTTCCCGAAGGCGGTCTTCCGCGAGCCTGTGCTCAAGGGCTTTTTTCTCTAATTCCTTGACCCTCTGTCTCAATTCTTCATAGGTCTGTTTCTGAGCCATCAGGACAATGCTCCTTTGTAGCGAAAAGAGAAAAAGCTCAAGAGACCACGTATCTCTTATACGATATATGGAGCCCTTTTCAGTTCCACACAGCTTGCTTTGAGGAATCTCTTATCGTTGGAATCAATGTTTTTGTGAAGCCCCCCCGCCCTGAAGGACGGGCGTTCTGCCTCACGGCAGCACTTCGTGCGCGGGGAGCGTGCCGGTCAATTCCGCTTTTTATACGTTGATCCCCTCTGTTTTGTCAAATTGCCGCAATTCCAGTTCCGACGACATCCAAAACAGCTGTCGATTGCGGTCGGTATTCGTCGGTAGAAATTAGGGCTTTTTTGCCAAAACCGGAACTTTTGACCATGTCTTGATATGAAACCACATCGAGGTTGTGCTGATCACAGACAGTGGCAGGGATCTACCAAGAAAAATACAGTCTTTCCTTTCAATAAATACCGTGTCCACCCCATTTACTTTTTACAGCGGTTAGGGATAGGATGCCCGGCAAAACATAAGTATGTCGGACGGTGGCCTTCAATGGCCCGAGGCGTGTTTTTCTTGTCCTGGAAGGGAAAACAACCTTATATCAACCAATGTAAAAAGGAGACAAATGATGGGCACCAAAGAACTTAAGAAACTCCTGGCAAGTCTTGGTCTAGCCGGCCTCCTTGCAGGTGCTGGCCTCACGGCACCCGCTGGTACTGCAAATGCCCAACAGACTGCCTGAAGTGGCTGACGCGGTACAACGCCTGGTGCAGGTAGCACCATGACGGATGAGAAGACGCCAGAGGAAGATGAGCAGAAGCCAGAGGAAGGTGAAACGAAACCAGAGGAAGACGAAGTGACGCCAGCGGGTGCCCAGACCAGTTGCAGTGGCACGACCAGTTGCAGCGGCACGAAAGGGAAAACCTCCTGCAGCTAATCTGTTTGATAGTGTTCGCGGCGCTTTAGCCTGCCTGGTAGATCGGCACAGTCTTTTTTTTATCGAGAGTTGAATTTTGCTGCCACAACCAGACGCCGTCAATTAGCCGCTTTTATTGACGATTTCTGGCTCAAGTCATACGTGTTGTCAGTTTATCTGCCCAAATGTTTGGGAAGGGGGGTGACAGATGAAGAAATGGCTCTTAATAGGCGTTGCGTTCGTAGTCATCGTAATCATCGTTTTGGTGATAGGGATCTCGAACCTTGGCCCTATGATCAAAACAGCAGTCAACACGTATGGTCCCAAGATGACAAAGACCGAAGTGCACCTGGGCGATGTTGACGTTTCCATATTTTCCGCCGAGGCTCAGCTTCAGGACTTCTATCTGGGCAATCCCAAGGGATTTAAGTCCCCGGATGCGATAAAAGTCGGATCAATCTATGTAAACGTGGATGAAGGCTCCATTACCGGAGAGACAATTATCATTGATAAGATTGAGGTGGTTGGTCCCCAGATCACCTATGAGAAGGCACGGAGAACGGACAACTTCAAAAGCATTTTGAATAACATAGAAGAGGCTGTGGGGACAGGAGAGCGGTCAAAGAAGCAGGCGGTGGTGCAAAGAAAGGAATCGAAGGAGCGGCCGACAAGGTCAAGGGACTGTTCGGCAAATAGGGATGTACGATCCTGTTTTACGGGCCACGTCAAAAATGTGACTAAGCCTGGCGGCGTTGTTGAGATGAGTTAGGGATGACATTCTATTGGGACGCAGTATCTCCTACCGGAAGCTCGACCAATTGCCAGAAAAGGCTTATGGTTTTCACAGCCCAAGAAAAATTCTCAAAACCGACTGGTTTCACGATATAGGCGTTGACACCCAGATCATAGCTTTTGATTCGGTCTTCTTCGGCCCCCGACGTTGTCAGGATGACCACAGGTAGACGACGCAACTTTTCGTCTTCTCTAACATTCTTCAAAACGGTAAGACCATCCATCTTTGGCATATTGATATCAAGCAGAAGGATGCCAGGCTGTGGGGCAGAGCCTGGTTCACCGTACTTTCCTCTCTGGTAGAGATAGTCTAAGCACTCCTCACCGTCGCTAACGATATGGAGTGGGTTGGCAATGTTATGCTTCTTCCAAGCCCGCTTTGTGGCCACAACATCATGTTCATTATCCTCAGCCATGAGGACTACAAAAGGTTCTTTACCCATATTTTTCTCTCCCGGGAAATGGGGTGACTCGGTCAATTTCCCCATGCTCCATACGCGCACGGTATTAACAGCGATATCTTTGCACCATGCTTTTTAGATTAAGGCACCTATGTGAATCAAACAGTTAACTTCTTTGTTGGCTGGAAACTACCCTGGCATGTCAGCAAGCACATCGTTCTTCGCCAATTCTTGTAAAAATTGTTATTACTTTACCCCTTTTCCCCTCTGCGTGTTCTATGGCGCAATTGCTGCACTGCATAGTAGTCGTGGGCATACTCCATGCGGACGCATGTATAAATCTTGACAATTCATTTAGAATTTGTATTTCTGAACAGACTGGATTTGTTTCGTGCTCAACTTCATGCCGTACATCTGGTAGCTCGCTCTTGTGGTCTTCTTGCACAATTGGCACTATATCCTGCCATGAATAATCCCTACCGCAAAACTGTTTGACGGAATCGTGGACCTTTGCAGATATATCCTTCCCACACAAGTCACACAAAAACTTTACCATCTTAGTAGTTTCCTCCCCGCTACCGGAAATTGAAGTTGCCAGGATCAAACCTGTTGGCAAAAACGTTCTGTGTACACGTAGCTGAAATTATATAATTTGTCAATCATTGCCCTGGGGCTGCGGTCGACCGCGACCGCGAAGCGGCAATCTGATGAGGGAACATTAACGGAGCCCCTCACATTTTTACTGTGATTTTGCACGGTTGCCACCGATTACAGTCAGTTTCCATCCATAAATGGCCCTTTTTCCGATGAGCGGCGTTCTCCGCGGGTTTGCGCCTGCGGCTTGTGAAAAGGCAGTCTGCGGAATACACTTTCGAGGCAAGGGGCAAGGGGCCCGAGGCAAACGGCAAGTTTGTGTTCCCCATTGCCTATCACCTATGGCCTATAGCCTATGATCGGCCTTGCTCATCAGGCGCGAAGCGTTGCTCGGCAACAAAATTCCTCATTTATGAATTGGAAACTTAGCCGGTGCAAAACATTTGTTATGTTATTTATGGATAGGCACTATCAAACACTATATGTTATGGTTCTAAGATGATGAGACAATGGCATCACAGCCCCATTGTTCTGTGTTGAAGGAGGA
>JAQYVR010000135.1 GCA_030145395.1 Desulfobacteria bacterium | reverse complement strand
CACCATATCCGATTTGAGGATGTCGATCTCTTTTGAAAACGCTTGAATCTGGGCCCGCTGGTCTGTGACTTGGCGCTCAAGGACACCCACAGCGGGTAATGCCTGCTTCAGCCTGCAATAATCATAGGCTATGTAAGGAATCGCGGTAACGCAAAGAAGAATTACGCCGGCCGCAAAGAGTATGAAAGCCCTCGAAAACTTGAACTGTTTTACCCAATTTGCGTTTTTGGGGATTATGACGAGTGTTGTGTGTCGATCCACCAAATCACTTACCTCTCAATGAAGACAATAAAACAACTTGGTAATAATGGCAAAATTTATGGGTACTTACTATGGCCGTCTTTGTCTGTCAAGATTTTTGTCCGGGAAACATGCCCATGGGCCGTATTCATGCAAAGACCACGCCAATTCAATTTGTTATAGAGTCTTTGGCGCGGGAAAGTACCCGCTTTGTTTTCACACCTAATTGAAGCTCCCTGCAACCCGCGAAGCACTGCCGTCAGGCAGAACCTGCAGGGAATGCGCTCGCTGTAGCAGTTCAACCATCAAGACCGGCAACATTGAGGGTCGATATTCTCAGGCTGGGCGATCCAAATTGCCCGTAGAATTCCAGATCTGTACCGACGCCGTCCACGGCGCTGAACATATCAATCAAATTTCCCGATATTGCAATGCCCTTTACTGGAAAAAGAGCTTCACCATTTTCGATCCACAATCCTGCTGCTCCAACAGAGAAATCTCCTGAGATGGAGTCTGCGGTGTGGAGGCCTATTACATCGGTCACTATAAGCCCTTCCCGCAGGGAAGATAAAAGCCCGTGTGGGTTATGGGAGCCATTCTGTATGCAAAAATTAGTGGCTTGGACCGACGGTGGCGCCTTAATGCCGTGGCGTCCGGCATTGCCTGTTGAATCACGGTTATCTTTGTTCGCCGTGTACTGGTCATAGAGAAACCCTTCTACAACCCCATCCGACACCACTACGTTCCGTTCGTGAAGAGAGCCCTCATCATCAAAGGGGCTGGAGGCTATGCCGTCCGGATAGAGTCCGTCATCCACAATCGTCAAATGAGACGAAAAGACCCGCTCCCCTCTTCGTCCAAAGAGCATAGATTTCCCTTTCTGGAGATTGTCGGCCATGAAAGATTGAGAGAGAACCCTCAGGAGATCAGATGCGACCCAGGGAGGCAGTACAGCAGGCACCTCCATACTTCTGATTGGGCGGCCCCCAAGCATGCTGACCGCTCTCTTGGCTGCCGCAGCACCGATCGAATTGACCTCCAGCTTGTCGAAAAAAGGGGAAAAACCATAATCCCACCCGATTTCCGCATTCTCCCCTTCCTCTGCTACTACCATGATGCTACCCGTCACAAGCGTCTTGCGGTACGAGAGCCTGAGGCCCGTATGGTTACTTATCGTCACATTTCCCGTGGTCTCGACATAGGAGGCCTTACGCACCTTTTTGATACGGGGGTCACTCGATCTCGCCGCGGCCTCAAGGCTGCGGGCCTTGTCAATCTTATCCTCAACAGGAATTCCCTGAAGATCATGATCGAATTGGTTCAGTTGAGATGGTCTTTTCGCGGGAGGCAAAGGAAATCCGACAAATGGGTCTGGATCTGCGCCACTGGCCCCGTGAACCACCTGCTGCACCACATCAGGAACAACCTCGGGCGATAGGTCTGTAGCAAAAGCAAACCCCGGCCTTTCCTCTTTTGATATTCTCACGCCAAGACCAGTGCTTTCCCTCTTTACGAATACGTCAATGTCGCCATCTTTGACTTCAACAGTTAGGCCGCCGGAACAGGTCATGTAAACTTCATAACCGTCCAGACCTTCGTGAGAGAGTCTGGCCAGCATTGAATCGACAATCGTCGAGGTGTCGGTCATCTCGCCTGCTCCGAACTCAACTGTTTCAGCATAGCAACTTCATCGCAGTCCGGAAACTTCACGCACTTGATGCATTCTGTCCATACTTTCTGAGGGAGTGCGGCCTTCTCCACAATCTTGAATCCATATTTGTCGAAGAAATCGGGCTGATAGGTCAGGGTGAAGACGCGTCTGATTCCAAGGTCCCGGGCTTCGGCCAGGGCAGCTGCAACAAGTTCAGAGCCTATCCCCCCTCCTTGATGTTGCTCGGAAACAGCAAGAGAACGTATCTCGGCAAGATCTTCCCAGCATACGTGAAGGGCACACACACCAATAATTGGACCGCTATCTTCATCCTGAAATAAGGTGAAGTCTCTTAAATCGTCATAGAGGTCGCTCAAGGCCCTGGGTAACAATTCCCCACGATCAGCATGCTCTTTCAGGATGCGGTGAATCGCTTCCACATCTGCTACTGTGGCTTTTCGTATCATAAGGTATTTAGGCCCGAATGGCCGCAGACTACAATCTTCAAACCGCCCCATCAGAGGCGCATCAGTTGTATGTTGTCCGCAGCCCTTTGAAGATAACAACTGACGACCTAAAACTCACCGCTGAATGGAAAAAACTGGCCTCAAAGGTGATGTGCCCGACAACCAGAAAGCTCCAACTGTGACCAGTTCTACGTATAACAACCCGTCAATATCATAAGCCGTGATCCTGGCTTTCCGCAGATGAAGTCGTTTTGGTCTTGCTTCGCACAAAGAGGAAATAATACAGAATCAATATCGGATAAGGCAAGAGCGCCTGCTCAAAATCACCCTGCAAAAGGGAGTAAGTAGAGTACCCGAATAGAGAGAATATAATCAGAATATGCAGCCAGGCTATGGTGCGGCTGAGCATCGCGGACATGCCAGACGTGGATTCTTCCCTCATCCCATTGATACAACTGGATGATTTTGGAGCATACCGGGCGTTGATGGACTTCCGGTGGCGTCATCAATAGCATGTGTGAGAGCTTTTACTGTAAAGGGCTTGGAGATGACAGAGTCGAAGATGGCGCCTTCAAGAAGCCAAGGGGTTCCAGACATACCTATGACTGGGGTATAGGGCCTCTCAGAGCTTCGAATGTGCCGAGCCACACCGTGCCCGTCAATGCCAGGCATCAGAATATCCGTTATGACCAGATCATAGGTGCGGCTATCAAACATGAGCACGCCTTCTTGGCCGTCAGGCGCTATTTCCACATGGTGTCCGAGCATGGATAGTATCTCTTGCAGCACGTCTGAAACGACACTCTCATCATCAACAAGCAGGATGTTAAGCATTCTTCACCCTCCCGTGTTTCCCGGCATCTTCTTTGGCGCAGCCTATAATATATCTTATCCCTCTAATCATGTCAACTAAATATTCTACCATTCCTTAGGCATAGACACTATATGTTGTGTTTTTGGACAAAAGCGGAGAGATTCTTCGGGGCGGTGATTCTGACGGGAGACTTCATGAGGACCCACGCCCATGTCTGAGATGGGCTTTAGTTGCTGCTTCGACCCAAGGGCTTCTTACGGTGCTGTCGCCGGTGACGTTTTGTGGCGGGGCGCTGTCGCAACAAGACATAAGTGGCCCCTGTGCCCCCGTCACAGGCCCTGGCACTGGTGAAAGCAACCACCCATTTACGCCAGGGGCCAGAAGTAAGCCATTCCTTCACTTTGGTCTTGAGTACGGGCTCTTCGCGCGAAGAGAGGCCGCGTCCGTGTATGACTAACACAGCTGTTTTGCCGGACAGCAGAGCTTCTTTCAAAAATCTTTCAAATGCCTCTTTGGCATCCCCAACCCAAAGCCCGTGAAGATCAAGGTGGGCCTGGATTGAAAAATCACCCTGATGCAAACGCCTGGCTACGTCAGGATTGACACCATACCCGATACCTTCCATATACTCTGGCGTGTCGGAAATAATGAACCCGTCTCCCCCCTTTACCAGGTCCTCCAGCCGAGCCAGCGCCTCAACCTCAGGGTCCTGTTCCGATACCTTGGCCGGAGCGGCTTGTTTATCTGCTGAAGCCATCGTCCGTACAATGGGCTCAACACCTGCCATGGCTTTCTTAAAGAGCCCTGCCTCGGCATCGGGAGTCAGCGTCTTGTCATGAACGACCTCTGCAGACTCTTCCTGATGATCGGAAGATAGCCGGAAAGACTTCTTCTCCAGAAGAACCTTGAGATTTTCAAAAGGTCGACAGGGTGCAGAGGGTTTGGAAGGTTTCCTGTCCATGCTTTCCAATACCCCAATCCTGGTGAGAGGAGATGTATTAAAAGTGTCTTGGCGAGAATCCCGTATTTTGACAACATACCCCAAAGATGCTATCAGAATCAACTGTTGTATGAATCGGCGAGAGTCATTCATCAGGAGGAAGGACATGAGGGTAACTTGTGATAAATGCGAGTGTGACATGAAAATAACTTCTAGTTTCAGGTACCTTTGCCAGAAATGTGGGCACGAGTTTGAGATGGCACACATTCAAGATGCAAACAAGAAATACCGTGAAGAGAATGAGAAGAACATAGAGTGGTTGAAGATCAGAGACCATCAGATCATTATCGTATCATAGGCCGTGGCACCAATTAGAAGTGACGTAAGGTCATCCCGACACGTTGATTATGTTGGGCCTAAGCAGTACAAGTCTGGACTGAAGGAGGTCGAGATGATCGCCAACCTGGTCCGCAACAATAGAAGTTATCGCAGGTTTGACCAGGGGGCTTCCATAGAGCTTGAAACCTTAAAAGAACTTGTTGATCTCACGCGTTATTGTGCCTCAGCCGCCAATCTCCAGCCTCTAAAGTATATTATGTCGTCCGAACCTGATAGGAATGCCACGATATTTGAACAGCTTGGTTGGGCGGCATATTTAAGGGACTGGCCAGGGCCGTCGGAAGGTGAAAGGCCTGCTGCCTATATAATACTGCTGGGCGATACCGCAGTTGCCAAATCGTTTGGTTGTGATCATGGCATTGCCGGACAGACCGTCCTGCTTGGCGCTGCCGAAAAGGGCCTTGGGGGATGTATGATAGGATCTGTCAAACGCAAAGAACTCCGCCACGCCCTCGCCATACCTGTGCACCTCGAGATTCTGCTTGTCATTGCACTGGGAAAGCCACAAGAGACCGTGGTCATTGAGACCGTGGGACCTGATGGGGGTATCAAGTACTGGCGTGATGACCAGGGTGTTCACCATGTACCCAAACGATCCCTTGACGAAATCATATGGAGTTGAACGTGAGCCAGTCGGAATAAGGATTCCCGTCCCTGCCTTACAGAATTGTTGGGGACACCCTGCAGTCCTGATAGAACCGAGACGGAGAACGCGCTCGCTGTTCCGGTGAAAGTCCCATGAAGATCAAGAATTACCCTGATCAATACAAGATACCAACAACCACTAAAACCGGGCTTGAGATTCTCATTCGCCCTATTAGGTCCGAGGACACGACACTTCTATCGGCACTGTTTCATACTCTTTCCCCAAAAAGCATCTATCTCCGATTCTTTATGCCTGTAAAAGCCCCTTCAGAGGAGATGTTGGCCAAGTTCACGAATGTTGATCATGACCGACATGTGGTCCTGGTTGCGGCTCAGACAAGCTCAGCAGGGGAAGAGATTCTGGGCGTGTTCAGGCTCATGTGCGATCCCGGGGGCAACGAAGGAGAACTGGCTATCGTTGTAGGAGATCCCTGGCAAGGAAAAGGTGTTGGCGCAAAACTACTGGAACACGGCGTCTCTGTTGCCAAGAAACGCGGAATCCATTCTATCCTCGGAACCGTTCTGGCTGAAAATACGACGGTACTTGCACTTGCTCGCAGGCAGGGCCTCACAATTAAGTGGGACCCCGATGCCCGCTCATACAGCATAAGGATGGATCTCGATTCAATGGACCTGCAAGAAGCGATTAGCTCCTCAAAACACAAGCATTCCATGCCTGACTAACCTGTCCCAAACTCAGAAGAAAGAAAGGCCCCGACGCATTAGAAAGGCTCCGTCAGGGGCTTTTTTCTTGACATGTACATTATGTTGTGGTTAAAAGAAGTGTTGATACAACATATGGATTGAACCTCCAATGAACGGGTAAGATAAAAACACTCAGGAGTTTGCCCCGGCAACACAGGGTTGTCTTCATGGGTGGTCCTGGCATTCTACACAACAAACCTGGGGAGGAAGTGGCGTCATGACAAAAGGGAAAGAGGGGGTAGAGCGCAGGAAGCACAAGCGGTTCGAAGTCCCGATAGGTGCATTTGTGGCGTTCAGACCTCGTGACACCAGGCTCGGCGAAATCATCGATATAAGCGCTGGAGGGCTTGCGTTTCGTTATTTGGCTACCAAAGAACCATTGAATGGATCATGCAAACTGAAGATATTCCCGACTGAAGGTGATTCTTACTTGAATGACGTCCTGTTTAAAACCATCACAGATTTCGGAACCTACGAAATCCCTTTTACTTCAATAACAATGAGGCGAAGCGGTGTGCAGTTTGGAGAGTTGACGTACAACCAGATGTCTCAGCTCCAGCGTTTCATTCATAGCAACACCGACGGTGATCTCAGAATTCAGGAAAAGCGTCTGTAGTCAAAGCCCCAAAGAGCATACGCCAACTCAGAAAACTGCCCTACCTTTAGCCCAGAGTCCCCAAACTCCAACGCCCTGCAACCTTCCTGGACAACGGAATTGGACGACCGTCGGGCTTCCCGAGGCAGGTACTGCAGTGAAGCTTCAGCGCTAATTAAGAAATAAACGGGGAGGGTTCAAAGGTTTCTTATAATGATGTCCATTTCCTGAAGTCTTATCTCCTGCTTACCCGTTTTATCACTCCTCTTGCTGCCCACATTGTTAGCCGTATGAAGTAGACCAGTGCGATAGGTAACAAGATTACGTAAATGCCCATTGGTAAGGATTCGCGTGGACGAACCCCGCCGGTTATGAGTGCAACAGAAAATAGCAACCCGCCCACAATGGCGCTAATGAGCCACAGCCACTCTTTTGTTACCTTCTTCATCACAAGCCTCCGCAAGACGATTTATGGTGCGGCCTTCAGGCCATGCTTATCAGAATATAATTGTCCACTACTTCTTTTTGGGGTTTCCTTTGTTCCTTCTTTTCCCCGACCTTTCCAACCTGTCTCACTGCATTCCAGAACTCATACGATCCATATACTATATATTGTGTATCCAAACGCGTCAAACCACAAAATATGCTTGACAACTTAACTATACCATGCTAACGTGTTTTTTGTCATGGATGATTGGTGGGCCCTGTTCGGGAGTAGAACATAGCCACGAAGAAAGCGAGGTGGTACCTACACGAGATAGGACATCGATCACAGGTTTAGTTTATGATCTCAGATGTGGAAGTCTGGGGCCGGTGGCACATTTTTTCTCTCTTCACCTAAATGAGACCCTTGAGATGAGATAACGACCCCGACCCCGGATTTCCTCTCTTTGTCACCGGGCCATGGGACCTCCTCCTTGCTCTAAGTTACACACCTTGCGCAATCTCCCCAGCCATAATCCTCCTTGGGGAGGTCCCATGGCCCTTATTTCTTGCTGTTTCTCTACGCCCCCATGGTTCAGACTGTGCCCTTTCTACCATACCAGGGCTGTTTCTTGCTTGACATGTACTTTATGTTGTGGTTGTCTTCATAAGACAAGTTGCGATATATAGTATTTCGCCCCTATCAAACGGAGGCCGAAATACTCTCTGTTTTGCCTGTAATAGTATCGAATTGTCCTTTGAGGTGGTCCCGGGATTCAGCGCCACAAACCTCCTGGCAAGGAGTTTTTTCGATGACCGACAGGGCAGAAATAGTTGAGCAAAGGAGATATGGACGATACGCGGTCCCGACAGGTTCATTTGTTGCACTCGACCCCCAAAACAGCATACTGGGGCAAATCATGGATATTAGTATGGGTGGGCTTGCGTTTCGTTATATGGACAGCAAACAACCCATGGATGAATCATACCTGGACATATTTTTGACCGAACGTGATTTTTGTCTGGGTAAGGTGCCGATTAAGGCTGTTTCGGATTATGAAATAGATAACACGGTAACTTGTAAGCTGGTCGAGGGAGTACCATACAGGTGTACCGCCATGAGGCGAAGTAGCGTGCAATTTGGCGAGTTGACACATCACCAGATGTCCCAACTCGAACATTTCATCCAGAACCACACCACGAGCGAACTGTAGGTATCCCATTCTGCCCTAAGCACAGGGGGAACTGAGCCAGCCCTGTCGGCTCTGGCCACAGCACCTCCTAACCTTTTGTAATCCTTGATTAACATCATGCTTTCTTGGTTTCCTCCAATTATCCGCTCAAGAAACTACTGGTTTTTAGTACGTATTATACCCGCGAAAAAAGAGTGTTGCATTTATCTAAATTTCTGGTATTGAAATGAGTCACCGACATTGGGCAATCACTATTAGCTGTTTGTTTGGCTGGGCCCATGCGGTCAAATAGACCTTTGAGCGGCTTGAGATGCCTGAAACAGAAAAGAGAGATTCCGAAAGATATGGTTTGGAGCTCCCCGTGCAGGCCATGTGGAAAGATGCGCTCGGGAGTGTGAAGGAAGAGAAAGCGACCGCCAACGATATGAGTCGTTCAGGCATGTGCATGATCTGTAAGAGTCCCATTCCCGAAGGGTGCGAGATTAACCTGGAGATCGACCTCACCATATGTGCTGGAGCGGGGATAAAGAGTTGTGTCTCGGTTAAGGGAAGAGTGGTCAGGAGCACACGCCTAACGGGCCCTGGTAGCGGCTACGGACACGCCATCATCTTTGACCAATACAGGTTTATGAAGTCTTGATGGCAATGGAGCCATTGGCATTCGGCTAAGCATGCGTGAAAGACGAGTCCAGTCAGGAGGATTTGAATCATGACCAACTCAAAGGAGTCGATTGAGACAAAGGATCACAGGCGGTTCAAGGTTCCAAAGGATGCATTTGTTGCGCTCAGGTCTAATTACATTAAACTGGGGCAAATTGAACATGTAGGCATGGATGGACTTGAGTTTCGTTATGCTACCAGCGAAGGGCCGCTGAACGAACCTTTTGAGCTAGACATATTCTTGGCAGGTAGTGCTTTCTATTTGTATAAAGTGCCGTTTGAGGCCGTTTCGGATTCTGAGACAGTAAATGAAACGCCATTCCCTGCTTTGCCAATGAGACAATGTG
>JAQYVR010000116.1 GCA_030145395.1 Desulfobacteria bacterium | reverse complement strand
GCCCTTTATTGTTATTGGGCGGTTAAAGAACTCGGATATGCCCAAAGAGAGTTGGCCAAAAAGCTGGGGATGACCCCGCCTGGGATAGGATATGCTGTTCGTAGAGGCGAAACTATCTCAAAGTTAAATCATTATCAGCTTAAAATTTGAGTTGATTACTTATTTACCACCGTCCCTCTTTTTATATACTTCGTTCCTGAAAAGGCAAGTTCTTGCTATCATCTCATCCATCATCTTTCAATTGAGGAGGGGAATAAATGAGCGCCGCTAATACAGATAAAAAGCCGAGAATTGTCATATATGGAACCGGTCAATACGGCCTTCAGGTGGCGCGTATTGCCCATGCCAAGGGCTGGCCTATCGTGGCGGCCTTCAATCGGGCTGGCGCCAAAGTGGGCCAGGACCTGGGAACATTGATGGGGCTTGAGGAAAAGATAGGGGTGGTGGTTCAGGATGCCG
Source organism: Desulfobacteria bacterium (assembly GCA_030145395.1). Classification (GTDB taxonomy): domain Bacteria; phylum Desulfobacterota; class Desulfobacteria; order Desulfobacterales. Next base: position 4,686 of record JAQYVR010000116.1, on the reverse strand, counting down.
CACAAGCCAATTATGACGGGCTGGATGCCGATGTGGCCGTGGTTGCGGTGAGCAACCTCTTGAAGGATGAGATCAAGATCTTCCGGCCTCTGTTGGCGGCAGGTATTAATGTTATCAGTCATGCGGCGGAAGCCTATTTCCCCGCTGGCATTGATGAAGCAATTACCGGTGAAATTGATGAGCTGGCAAAAGCAAATAATGTAACTTTCCTGGGTGCGGGTATTTGGGACATGTCGCGTATTTGGGCGGGAATGCAGGTGGCTGGCCCCTGTACTGACATTGACAGCTTTTTCCATCGCAGCATTACCGATCTCGGCCGTGCCGGCCTTGCCACCATGAGGCAAAGTGGCATTGGCCTGACACCGGATGAGTATGCCGAGTTGTTGAAGGATTCCAAATCCCACCCGGGGCTGTATAAGACAATTCCGCAGCATGTATTACATGGCATTGGCCTTACCGTTACAAAAATATCCGAGCGGGTCGAACCCGTGATTTTTGATGAGCCGGTTCACGCGCCATCACTGGAGCGGGACATAGAGGCTGGTTTTGTATGCGGCACCCGGATTATTGTCGATGTGGAAACGGCAGAGGGAATAACTGCTAAAGCCCATATCGAGCTGCGGTTGTTCCGCGAGGGTGAAATTGAGCACATGTACTGGAAAGTTAACGGCAGACCGTCCACCAGTATTCGTGTTGAGCGGGATGACTCTGTCTACGCCAGTGCATCCTGCATGTTTAACCGCATCCCCGATGTCATAGCCGCCGAGCCGGGGGTTAAAGTAGTTTCTCAGCTGGGGCCAATCCGGCATACAGTATTAGCTTGAGGAAGGAAACAACGGGGTCGCGTCTTCACTCTTGACAGATTGTCGGTTAAACAGCTATCTACAATCAGCATTCAAATCATCGTGTCAAGAATGAAGACCTGACCCCATTGTCTTCATGACCCCATTGTCTTCATCGATGAGCGATACTTTCCATTGCGGCGTTATGTAAGGTGTACCACTCCCGCATTTGCATCCACCGTGATGCGCGAACCGTCCTGGATCAATCTCGTTGCGTTTCTCACTGAGGTGATCGCGGGAAGCCGGTATTCTCTGGAGAGGATCGATCCATGCGCCAGCAAACCTCCTGTTTCGATCACCAGTCCGCTGATGATTAGAAAAACCGGAGTCCACCCCGGGTCCGTGCTGTTCGTCACCAGGATATCTCCCTTTTCAACCCTGCCGATATCACTGAGCCTGTTGATTACCCTGGCCACTCCGGTCACAGTGCCTGGACTCGTTCCTACTCCCCTAAGTAGATTTCCCGATAACAGATCTGCATCTGAGTCCTCTATGGCAAGCTCTCTATCCTTCAGCAGGAACTTGGGGGGCTGGTAAATCTTGTCGTTGAAGAGATCGAAATCCCTTCTTCGAGCCCGGGTCTTCTCATGGATAAGCTTTCTCGGCGTGGGATCATCCCGAATGTCAAAGATCTCCTCTTTGGTAAGAAAATAGATGTCTTCCTTATGCTCGATGATCCCTCTTTCACTGAATCTTCTTCCAAACTCCTCTGCAACCCTTTTCTTCTCATAACTGGCCCTGTCGAGCGAAAACCGCTCGTTGTCACGAAACACCATGCACTTCTGGACGTATCCAAGCAAAGCCTTGAAGGCAGCAGCCTTCAGCAGGCCAAAGCGTTGACCGCGGAGTTTGGCGGTCACATCGACGGTCAGTTTTTCTCGTTTTCGGGCCAACTCCCGTTCTGTAACACCGGGCCCTGTCGCAGCATCTGCTATCAGGCACGATCTTAATGAATTGTAGAGCAACTTCGGATCATCCTTCCGCCTGGGGAAATAGATGTCCCGATCGCTGTGTCCACGATGGCCGTACTCCTCCAGAAATTTCTCGTATCTGCTCAAAAACAGCTCTGCTTCAGGATATTTGTTTAACTCCTGAAAGAATGTCTGAGCGTCGTGTTTCTCAAAGAGATCCAGCAATACATCCGAGGATCTCAATTCCCTGGACAAATCCCAGATGGCAATATTTTCTTCAATCGTCTTGGCCCCCGGCAGCCCTGTAAGAAGGTCTGCAAGAACAAATCCATGCTCGTCGCCGTACCACTTTCTCAGAATGGAGCCCAGAAGAAAGAGAACGTAGGGCATATGCATCAGGAATGCCGGTGTGACGTTCGTGTTATGACGTACAGCACAAGACATGATCTTCTGCCATCTGCTTTTGAGTTCCTCATCGGAGAGAAGAATGGGGTCCGTCTTTCTTATTCTACCGATTTCGTCATCGTTGAGATCCATGATCTGTGAGACATAACCAAGCCAGCTGAATATGCTCTGCTGACGCTCCATAAAAAAGCATCTGATGTGTGCCCAAATGAAGGACCTGTAGGAGAACGGAAGGTTCTGGATATGGTCATGCCGATTCGGAGGAAAGTAATTCAGCGCCGGTCCGACTCTGAGCTGCTTTGGGACTGTGTATTGCAGTATGAGCTCGAAAAATTTCGTGTTGTTATAGACTTCGGCCTTATAATATTTCCACAGCCTGACCTTTGATTTGAGCAGTGAATTCATCTCCTTAAACCGATAGAGGTTGAATGTGTATCGAAAAGAAGCGATGCCCTGAGGTCCGCGTATGGAATAGAAGAGCGGACTGATTGCGCCTGTCCAGTACTCATCGCTAAAGAGTCTTGTCCAAATCGTATCTTCATCAATTGGATGGCTCGTTTGCCATCGTTCAATTTCCTCATCATAGGTCAATTCCGCGCCGGTAATATCTCGAGACTGCAAAAGATAAAAGGAACCCGCCTCGAAGGCCCATTCAACATCCTGAGGAATTCCCTCGTAATATTCCTCGACCCCTTTCCCCAACTCACCCAATTCTCTTAACTGCGCATCGGAAAGGGTGAACACGTTTCTTTTCTCATTCTGAACCGTCTCCCTGACGGTGCCGTGTCCGTTCCTGAGATCGCCTACCACCATCAGTTCCTTGGCGCCCAAAACCCGGTTCTTCACCACCAGGTCCTTCTTGTTCAGGATGTACTCATCCGGGTCGGTGATCCCGGAGACAACTCCTTCCCCCAGGCCCCAACTCGAGTTGACTACGATCTCCCGGGTTGTTGAAAGCACTGGATTGGCCGTAAACATGACTCCGGCGACTTCGGAATCCACCATCCTTTGCACCACAACAGCCATCGCAACCCTTGAGTGATCGAACCCCTTCGTGTGTCGGTAAAAGGCCGCCCTTGCAGTCCACATGGACGCCCAGCACTTCTTCACCGCGTCCAGGACGTTTTGAACACCCCTTATATCCAAATAGGTGTCGTGCTGCCCGGCGAAGGACGCTCCGGGTAAATCCTCCGCAGTGGCCGATGAGCGAACCGCAACAAAAGCCTCGGAACCCAGTTCCTCGTAGATACTGGAGAATTCATCCTTCATGGATTGAGGAATCTCTCCAGAAACAATCAGATCCCGGATTCTTTCCGTGTCCCGATCCAGGGCATCCGCACTGTCGTAGTCAAGGCCCGCCTCGATCTCGGCAATTTTACGCTCTAAATCGTTGCCCTTTAGAAAATCTCTATATGCAGAAGTCGTGATGCAAAAGCCGCGAGGCACCGGGAAACCGCCGCGGGTCAATGCGCCCAGGTTCGCTCCCTTTCCCCCTGCCACTTCCAGGCTGCCGGAATCGATATCCCTAAATGCCATGCTGTAACGATTCATAATGCCTCCCCTTTATACTTTGTCTCTAGCCCTGCGCTACCCATATCTTGGACAAGAAACTGAAGGTCAGGTTGTGACCAACTGAAGCTGTCTGATAACTCATGCGGATGTTCGGTTGATCGGGGATATTCCGCATTGTGTTGTCAGGGAGTTCAAAGCACACCCTGACCCTTGAGTTTGGACATAAAGGGGTCTGCCGTTGACTCTTGGCCTCGTAGCTTCAAATCAATAATAGTCAAAGGCAGACTTGTCCCCTACACGATTACGGCTTTTTGGCCGCCCCTTTTTTATTATCACGGGTTTTTCTGAAAACGGCTGTCAGGGGCCGGTTGGCTCTTGGCTGGTTTTTGGATTCAAGTCTTCCGGGTTTCTTAAGCCGCCCAGACCTCTTCCATAATGGTTATTTCCGGCGCGCCAGCGACCAGATCCCCAATTTTGGGGCCAAAAGCCTTGTAGTGGTCGGATTGGGAATGTGCGGTCAGTGCATCTTGATCGGTATAACGTTCCATGATAATGGCGGTATCCGGTGCATCCTTGACGAAATTCAATGAATACAATAAATTGCCTTCCTCTGTCGCCACACCCGCCGCGATCTCTTTGAATGCTTCTGTAAGTTCTGCTGTTTTTCCCTCCTTGAGAGGGATCTTTACGAATAGAGAAATCATTTATAGGCCTCCTGTTGAGTTAAAAGTTGTGGATAGGTAAAAGGGGCATATCATATCTCATGTGCTGAGTAAACCCATTATGGCTGGTCACAGGAAAGGGGCTTTTTGTCGTCATAAGCTGTTATGTTTTTATAAAATATATGATAAGGGGGTGGTAAAAAAGTAATTAACTGAGGGGTGGTCATTATTATACTCCGTCCAGAATATATTTAACATGAGATACAGGTCTTCCATTCACGAAATTGAAAAGGAGCAGGAGCTGGTAGACGAATACAGTAAGCAGAAGAAGGGGCTGGACGTTTAGTTTCCCCT
>JAQYVR010000071.1 GCA_030145395.1 Desulfobacteria bacterium | reverse complement strand
ATCGGCGAGCGTTTCCAGTAGAGGTCGCGAGCCTCAGGATACGGCCCAATTAGGCGATCCAGGTAGCGCGACTCAAACTTATGTGTGTCTTTGGCCAGCGCTTCCAGCTCGCTGACTCCGCAGTAGCTTGCCCCGGCCTTAAAAATGTCTCCGAAGGTGAGGGAGCATAAGGTCGTATAGCCTCCGGCGCTCCCCCCCCTGATGACGAGACGATCAACATCGACCTGACCGCGTTCCACAAGATAACGAGCACTGTTCGCGCAATCGTCCACGTCCACAATGCCCCATCGGCCCTCAAGCCGCTGACGATAAGCCCGCCCATAGCCCGTGCTTCCGCCGTAGTTCACATCCATGATAGCTATTCCCCGGCTCGTCCAATACTGGATCATCAAGTTGAGAGCGCCAGAAGTCGCGGCTGTAGGTCCACCGTGGCTTATGACAATCAGAGGGGGTTGCTCATCAGGAGGAGCTGAATGGTCGTGGTTTTTTGGAGCATAGAAGAAGCCATGCGCTGTCAAACCTTGCTCAGTCGGAAATTCAATTGCAGTGGGCTTCGACAGATACCCCGGATCAATCGTGACCTCGCTTGACCGGCGCAGCACCTCCAGTCTGAGCGTAGCGATGTCAAGCTGGACAACGGATGTGGGTTCGGTTGGCGAGGCCCCCAAAAACACGACTCGACCGGGCACCGCCCGGACAGACCCTATCGAACTGTAAGGCGTCTCGATGACCTCAATCTCCCCTGTTGATGCGTAGAGATTCGCCAGGTACCAGGTCCCCTGTTGAGTATAGGCGCAAACAATGCGATCTGCTGATTCTATCGCATAAGTGGACATTCCAAAGACCCACTGCGGCAATCCGAACTCGGCGTCCATCTGACACAACGGCTCAATACGTCTGTCCCGCCAGCGATAGAGATTCCACCAGCCGGTCCGGTCCGAGACAAAGTAGAGGGTGCCATCAGGCGACCACTCCGGCTGGAACACAGACTCATCAATACCACCGGCAACGTGTTCTGTTTGACCAAGGGAGCCATCTTCCCCTATCTCACCCATCCACAGCTCAGTTCCATCCCACGGCATGTTCGGATGGTTCCAGCTGAGCCAAGCCAGGCGAGACCCATCAGGGCTGAGCCGGGGCGAGGCGTAGAAATCATTTCCTGAGACAAGAACCTTCCCCTTACCGCCCTCGTCAAGATCAAGACTGACTAGAGTGTTGACCGGTTCGTGTCCCGCGGCTGTATGATCCTCGCGCACGCAAATCATCTTCCCTCGCCCGCTGTCGATAATGCCGTCAGCATAGCGCAGGTTCGCGTCAGGTGTGATTGGCCGCGGCTCGGACCTGCCATCCTGATGATAGAGGCGTTGATCAGCATAGTTGGAGAAGTAAACCGTGCCGTTTCCCACCACAAATGCCCCGCCCCCGTACTCGTTGGCTCTCGCACGAACGTTGAATTCGGGTGGTGTAATATCGACCGTATCCCCTGCTGAAGAGCGTTTCACCACCACGTACCGCCCGCCCTCTGCCGGGCGCAACTCTGTCCAGTATACATCCTCGCCATCCAGAGCAATCTGCCCGAGTCCTATCGTTTCAGAAACGATTAGATCGGATGTAACCGGTGATTTCCAGGAGCCATATGGGGCTCTCTTGGGTTCAGCCATCCTGTTCCTCCTTCAACACTCTCACCTAACCCGGACAAGTCGGAATCAGATAAGAATGTAGAATAATGAACAAGGAATTCCGAATGTCGAGGTTCTTCCTTCTTACTTCCTTGTTCGACATTGGACCTGCCCGCAATGCCTTTGCGTAGATTCAGGGTAGTGCTTCAACGTGCATGTCACTGCCGGACATTGCTCTGCATTTGAGTACTTTGCATGGCAGGCGGGTATTCGTTATTCCAAGATCGTTTTCTGCCAGAAAAGACACGAATGTCACAATTAAGGAACTACATCAATTGCACCTACAAAAATCGCTCGATTCAGGATTGAGTTCCTCATAACACCATAAGCAAACCGACAATTGCCAAAATGCCGGCCCAGATGTATTTTGCCATGTATGTGTAGCATTTCTTTTCTTTTTCTCCCTGCACCATCAAACTCTTCAGTTCGATATATGGAACAGGCGCCCTTCTGTACCAGCCAACAACCTCTGCCTCCTGATTATCATATTTTGCCCGTCTCAATAACCCGAAGAAAAAATCCCACAGAGGGATGGGCTGCCGGTAATCCAGAAAAATGATTCCTGTGTCATCCTGCATGACAAAATCCTCTGACCAAATAAGACCTGGAACTCCTCGACCAATGATTGTTCCCTTTACTTTGCAGGGAACAGGTCTTATCCCTGATACCTTTACCTTTCTCAGGAGACTTGACACTGCCATGTCAGGAAAAAATGCAGATCTATAAGCGACTTTCGTCCTAAAGAAAGACGCAACTCCAGCGGCAAAGATACCAGCACCTATCCACGACATCTTTTGGCTCGCAACGAATGCGATAAGGAACGGAACAAACAATAGTGCCGGCAACAATCTAATAGTCACATCAGCGAGAAATTCGTCCCAATAAGACTCGGGCTTTCTCTTATCAAACCTAATATACGGCTCCTTGCCGAGGACCTCTGAATGCGTGCTTAAGTGAGTTATTCTGTTTGCGATGAGAGGATGCGTTGAATGAATCTCATAATATTTTGCCCATGGATTCCAGAGATCCCATTTCATTGCATCTTTCAGAACTTCTTTATCTACCTCATCACCCATTTTTTGAGCCGCACTGACTGACGACACTGACGAGGTAACGAGCGCTACTCCGCTCTTCGGGTCAAATATCCCGAGTGCCCCCACTGCCTCAAGTCCCGGCTTTCTTTCTTCCTTCTTCCCCTTTTGTTTCTCAGACTCTTTTCCAGCAAGGCCATAGCCAATCTTTACAAGGGCGCTGGACAGACGGTTGGGGTTCCGGGTTACCTGGCCGGCAAATCGATCGGCATAATACTCTCTGGTCCTTGAAAGCCACAAAACCGCATATTGGCAAAGTATGTAAAGAATGTATGCACTGATGGCAATCGCAAGCCTTGGGCCGGCTGATTTGTCCTCGCCCTTGCTTTTCATGCGTATCAGCGTCCTATAAATGTAATACATAACCAAAGGAACTAGCTGGGCTGCCGTCATAATCAGCATATCCCAGTGCTTGGCGTGGCCGATCTCATGAGCGATGACTCCTTCTAGTTCGTCATCGTGTAACAGGTCCATTATGCCCTGGGTTATTACAATTCTTGCATTGTTTGGCGTGTGCCCATATGTAAATGCATTGGGAGCACCGTCATTAATGATGCCCATTCTCGGGTTCTTCATATTGTTGCTTTTGCAGGTGCTCCTAATAAAACTTGTTAAAGATGCCGGCAGCTCTTCATAATTGACCCAGGACATTTTATAGAACCATCTTAACGATATATCGGTAAGAAATGGACCAAGCAAAAACTGAACGGTCGCTATGACTATGCCAATAGTCAAGGCAAAAAAGGGCGTCAGGTCAGTATAAAGTGTCAGAGTTATGAGAACTAAGGTGAGAAAGCCATAAAGCAATACCAGAACTGTTGCAGAACGAAACACAAGATTCGGAAGAGCGGATAGAGAGGCCGGTACGGAAACTTTCGGTTCCTCCTGCCGCATGGTGCCTCGGTCCAAACTCAGCTTGAAGTCAGTTCCAAAATGGGTGGCCAGACTCTCCAGTTCCACGCCATCGAACCATATCCCACCCGAAGTAGGTGAATAATCAAGAGTCAGATTGCCATTCAGCAATCTTATATCCAGCATCTTCTCTCCCGTCCTGGGAGATATTCTTTCTGACGGCGTACCTTGCTTTATTGCCTCGTCAAGTTCCCTCTGAATCTGTTTCGGCTTTTTTGTAAAATAGAAGATCTCCCCCTTGTCCAGCCAAATGCCCCTACAATCCGGACAGAAGTCAATCTCCACGCCCTGGTCAGTAAAAACAGGAACCATCTCTTTTTCTTCACACGCCAGACAGTTCATGTTCTTTCTCCTGATTCTTAATAGACTCGTAAAAAGTCAACAAACAGCCCGTACAGTAAAGCTCCCCGCCCTTCCGGGCGGGGCATTCTGGCATGTTTTCGGTAAAAAGCTCCAGATGCAAGGCGCACGAAGATTGAGGAATGAGGCGTACTTATCGTACGTCGCAATGACGAAAAATGCATAGACAGCAGCCTGCGGAGCAGGTGGCTTTGGTTTCCGGCCGAAGGCCGTGAAACCAAGCAGGCACGTCAGTGCCTTTGATCTAAGTCTGCCTGCAGACAACCGCAACGCCGCAGACACACTTTTTACCACGCCGTCATTTTTGAGTTCCATCAATTCTGGCCAATCTGTTCCAATAAACGCTAGACACCACCCAAAACAGAAAACAGTAACAGGAGGATCAGAGTTTGAATGATCCAGCCGATCAAACAAACCCCAACAGCGCGCAACGTGCTCTCATAATCAAGGGCTTGTCTA
>JAQYVR010000036.1 GCA_030145395.1 Desulfobacteria bacterium | reverse complement strand
TGTGTCAAGGAACCAAGGGGACCTTTCTCAGTTTTCGGCCCTCAGTTCGCTTGGGTGATTGTTCCAAACATTCTATAGTACTGGAGACTTCGTTCTGATGGGAATGTTCAGCATAGAATCTGGAGCTTCTAAGATATGCGGCTTGAATATTAATACCAGGTTGTGTTAAAAAAAAGTTTGTACGATAGTAGTTGGGCTAAAGGGAAAAGCTTCCCTCACCATGACAAGGGACAAACCTGGATCATCCTCTGTTCACAAGCTGAAGGGAAAATAGGATGGCGGTAGGCAAGAGGACTCTATCCATAATCAAAGGACACAGAACCGTGTTTGTTGCTATTGCTGTGGTTCTGCTGCTCCTTGAGCTTGGGATTTTTGCCGTGGCCGCTCTCCAATCGGGAGAACATTACAAGCTGCAGTTCTGGGATAAAAACGGCGATCTCATATACGAAACGGATGGCAAGAACCTGAATGATTTTAATGTGTACCAGTTTAGGATGACCCACGGACCGGTTCAGGATTATAAACGCAAACTAGTGAAAACAGACATTCCTTTTCCATTCAGGGCCTGGTTTGTAGCGGCCTTTGCCATTCCCCTGGGCATGTTCCTTTTCTTTGCCTTCATACTTAAGGCTTATGAGGCTCTCTTTTATGGGGAGGCAGAAAAAGGGGACGTGACGGATTCAGGGGGGAGCCGGTATGAAACACGGCTGGAGAGGGTTATTGGCGGCGTAAACAGGTTCAACATCTTTATGATCGCGGTCGCGGCCTTTCTTGCGGTTATTGCTTATTGGATCCTGCCTAATCTGCTCATATACGTGGGAGAAGTCAGCCTGGATACCATTATGCGGTTTAAATGGGTTATTCTCCTTGGCGCTTTTCTGGCTTTCGGTCTCTTAGTGTGGGTCCTCTACTTGAAGTATCTCCTGGCAAAGAAGTCGATGGACAGCCAGGTGGACGTTGATAAACACCGTATAGAGCTGGAATACAAATACAACGCCAAATCCCAGCTTCACTTGGAACATCACCAGAAAGTCAAAGACGATCCTCACGTCGTTACTTGGGAAGCTGACGATATCATCGACGGGGAAAGGATAACCGAGTCAACCAAGAACCGGTCATAGGGATTCCCTATGGCAACGCTCCTGCTTTCTTGGAATGGGAAAGCCCGTTCTCCGTAGTCATTTTCTCCGCCTTCAGCCCTAACACTGCGAACCCCTTTCAGCAGATGTCTCCGGCCTCAAAACTACAGTAATTCTCATAAGTACGTTCCGTTTACGACAGTCTTTCTAAACTGCCAGGGGCATCTCTTTTTGAATCAGGTCAATTCCCATGAAATCTGCATGCTATGCTGTTTGTAATCTTGTTTTCCAGTGATCAACCTCCTTGATCTCACAAAGAATGGCACGGTCTTCGCTGAGGTGTCCCAGACCTCTGCTCAGGTGCCCTTTGGCCTACTCTTTTCATAGGAGTCAAATGCATGGGCATATTTAGGATAATGTTCTTTGACACAGTCGGGGCATATACCATGGCTGAAATCAGCTTCAGAGTGGTCAGAAATGTAAGCCTCCAACTGATTCCAATACCCTTTGTCATCCCGTATCTTCTTGCAACAAGCGCACATGGGGAGCAGGCCGCTCAATTGTTTCACCTCAACAAGTGCTTTTTGAAGTTGGACGATTAATCTTATTTGCTCATCCAGTGTGCGCTTTCGCTCAATAGCGTAACGGATAGAACGCTCAATCAGGGATGCTCCGATGTCGCTCTTGTCGAGATAATCCGAAGCCCCTGCCTTCATCGCTGCCATGTCCACTTCGCGAGCACCCTTGCCGGTGAGCAAGATTATTGGCGCTTTGCAGCCCTTTTCGATAGTTTCCTTTAGGAGGTCCAGCCCATTGCGCTCACCAAGAAGGTAGTCAACAAGATAGACATCGTGTTCATTGCGCAGCATTCTTTCTATGGCAGCCTCATACGTGTCTACCCATTCGAGTCGGAATTTTCCGACCTCGATTTCGAGGAACAAATCGCGCATGATGGTATAGTCATCATGATCGTCATCAACAAGCAGTACCTTGATCGGGGAAGTCTCCATGTTAGCCTCCGGTGCGTTGAGGTGGCGGTTCAACAACTTGAAACCAGTATTTGCTCACGGTTTTTAAAAGAGAGACGAGGGATTCAAATGTCACCGGCTTGATAATGAACCCGCTCACCCCCAAATCGTAGGTGGAAAGTATATCCTCTTCTGCTTTGGATGTTGTTAACACGACGATCGGGATTCGCTTCAGGTCTGGGTCACTCTTAATTTCCTCTAAAGCCTCACGCCCGTCTTTTCTGGGCATGTTCAGATCAAGCAGAATCAGGCCCGGGAGAGGTTTGTCACTCAACTCGGTGTATTTGCCACGACGGTAGAGATAGTCCATAAGTTCCTCTCCGTCCTCAACAAAGTGCATTTCGTTGGCCAAGCGGCTCTCATCCATGGCATCTTCCACCAACATCCGGTCCTCGGGGTCGTCCTCAGCACACAGGATGATAACGTCCTCTCCCTTTCTACCCATTGCTTGCTTCTCCTCTTCTTTTGTGTTTTGCCGGCAACGTTACAATGAACGTTGCTCCGTGTCCAGGGGTGCTCTTCGCCGTGATACTGCCCCCGTGGCGCTCGGCAATTTTCTGGCAGATCGTCAGTCCCACTCCCGTTCCATCGTACTTGCCGCGACCGTGCAGGCGCTGGAAGACGGCGAAAATGCGGTCAAGGTACTTTTCGTCAAACCCAATACCATTGTCTTCCACAGTGATCTTACAGGTTTCGTTCATAAGTTGGCTATGAATCTTTACGACAGGCTTTTTCTCCGGTTCGTGGAATTTAAGCGCATTGTTGATCAGGTTCTGAAGCAATTGACGCATTTGCGTTGGATCAGCGTCAATGGTCGGCATATCGCCGGCTTCCACATGTCCGCCGGCCCGTTCCACGTGCAGTTCCAAGTCTGCCATCACTCCTCGCACCACGTCCGCCAGATTGACTTGAGCAAAAGGTTGAGCCTTCGTTGTAATACGCGAAAGTGTCAGCAGGTTATTGATAAGGGACTGCATGCGTTTTGCAGCATTCTGCATCCGGTCCACGTAGTCGAGCCCACGTTCATCCAGCGCTTCGGCGTATTTGGCCTTCAGCCGGTTGCCAAACGCTTGAACCTTCCGCAACGGCTCTTGCAGGTCGTGTGAGGCGACGTAGGCGAACTGCTGCAGTTCGGTATTGGAACGTTGCAACTCTGCCATGGTGTCCTCCAGCCCCTCCTCCGCCAGCTTCCGTTGGGTAATGTCTCTCACGATGTTGACACTGCCCACAGGAACTCCGGCGCTGTCCAAATAGATGCCTGTGCTTAAACTGACATCAAGGATATCCCCTTCTTTGGTATAACGACGGCTTTCAACATCAGAGAAACTTTTTCCAGTTTTCACCATATCAATCATCATTTGTGTCTCAGGCCAGCTCTCATCAGGTACGTAATCTAATTTCTTACCCAAAAATTCCTCCAACGTCCACCCGAAAAGCCTGGTGAATGCCGGGTTTACATACGTACCCTTGCCTTCCATATCGTAAACAACAACAGGATCCGGACACGCTTCCAGCACCGTGCGATGTCTCTGCTCGCTCTCCCGCAGCGCCGCCCCGATCCGCTTCCGGTTGGTAATGTTTCTCAAAATGTGGACACTGCCCACCGGAATCCCGTCACTAGTCAAATATATGCCAGCGCTCACGCTCACGTCAATAATCTCTCCATCCTTGGTATGTCGGCGGCTTTCAACATCAGAGAAACTCTCTCCCACCTTCACCTTTTCTATCATCATTTGGGTCTCTGGCCAGTTTTCCTCGGGGACATAATCGAGTTTTTTGCCTAAGCGTTCCTCTGGAGCCCACCCGAAAACAGTAGTAAATGCTGGATTGGTGTAGGTACATCTACCGTCCATATCGTAGACAACAATAGGGTCAGGGGACGCTTCCATAACTATACGGTGTCTCTGCTCGCTCTCCCGCAGCGCCGCTTCTATCCGCTTCCGGTCGGTAATATCTCTCAGGATATGGACACTGCCCACCGGAATTCCGTTAGCATCCAAAAAGATGCCTGCGCTTATGCTGACGTCGAGAACCTCCCCTTCTTTGGTATGTCGACGGCTTTCAACATCAGAGAAGCTTTCTCCTGCTTTTACCTTAGCGATCATTACCTCGGTCTCAGGCCAGTTTTCCTCAGGGACATAATCGAGCTTCTTGCCCAAGAGCTCCTCTGGGGGCCACCCGAAAACCTGGGTGAATGCCGGGTTGACATAGGCACTTTTGCCTTCCATGTCATAAACAACAACAGGATCCGGACACGCTTCCAGCACCGTGCGATGTCTTTCTTCGCTCTCTCTTAATTTCTGCTCAGCACGCTTACGATGGGTAATTTCCAGGGTGAGTTCAACCGCCCCCACAATATCGCCATTGTCACCCAGAACAGGATAGCCTCGCACAAACCATTCTCGGCCATCTGGGCCTGTCATTTCTGCTTCCTGTGGTTGACCTGTTTTATATGTTTGCACAATGGGGCAGCCTGGACATGGTTTGCTGAGCGGGTGCCATACCTCGTAGCAACGACGTCCTTCCACGTCCTCAAGAGCAAGTCCCTGCGGCTTTCTCGCCACTCTATTGGCCCACATAATCCTATGTTCCCGGTCTAGATATACAACGGCCTCCGAAATGCTTTCGAGGATGTCCTGTTTCTCTTGCCCACTCTTTTTCAGCACCTCTTCGGCCTGTTCACGCTCCGAACTCCTTTTTTCTTCTATTTGAAAGACGTCCCAGAATAGACGGGCAGCCGCATGATCCATCAGTCGTACTTGGCCTGGTTTGGTTGCTGAGATATCATTGGCTATTTCCTCACGACCCGTAAGCTCAATGATCATGTTGAGATCTTTCAGACTGTACAGATCGTGGTAATTCCTGGTCGTATAAATTCCCTTTTCCTTGGCATATAGATACCCCACGGCTTCGGTGTCGGTTGAAGCCACTCCCATGAGCTTCATTCGAAGTTTTTGAAGCTTTTCAGCAAGGATCATAGTCATAATCGCCTTACACCCTCGGCCGCCGCCCACAATAGCCACATTAAGCGCTTTATCCTGCTCCATCATTTGATCCTTTGTCTACAATGACCGCGCAATGAGTCAGCATCAAAATATAAAGGGGTAACGGATATCCAGGTACCTGCTCGGCAATCTATATTGGCCAACGTATGGAAGTCAATGGGATTATTTCAGATTCCGGACACCTTCCCGTTATATTGCCCTCTTCCAAACATACAATTTCTAAAGCATATCAAAACAACAAAAGGTGCCGGTTCATTCCAAACCTTTTTCACCGAACACCTCTGCTTTATACACCTCTACCTTGGTCTCGGGGTCCTGCCATGCCTGAGCCGACATACCCCCCTTTAAACAGAGCTGCTCCAGGAATTTCTCCTTATCAGGGAGCTGTTCCCAGACCTGTGGAAGAAACGTTGAGCGGTGCGTGCCGCGAGACACAATGACGCCATGCACATTGGGTTCAAGCTTACGCTTTAGATCCTCCCCATCATTGAAGTCCAGGGCTTTCGGTACCGAAAGGACGCTGATTTCGATGTCTATCTCCTTGAGTTCGTCCACACTCAGTGCTGTAAACCTGGGGTCGCTGAATGCTGCGTTTTTGGCATTCTTCTCCACACACTCCAAAAGGGGGCATGCGGGCTCAATGGTGCCGATGCAGCCACGCAGTCGGCCACGTTTGTGCAAAGTGACAAAACATCCTCTCAACTCGTTCAAGATTGAAGAAATCTGAGTCGGCCTTTCCACCTTGGCCCCTTTTACTAGCCTGGCCTCAATTGCAGTGCGAGCAAGTTTCAGCAGGGACTCCCTTTCTTCAATAGAAAGTGTTTCTTTCATTGTCTTTGTCATCTCCTTTCCATCCACAAAGGCAATACTCGTATATCCTACGACACGATCCTTGTTCCCCGCAGTGTCGCCGGAATTCCTGTAGTCTGACAATGTAGCACTCCAGCCCTTTATTCGAGCAATATGCATTAGTGTCAGGACGGCTTGCTTACCGCAGGCTTCACACCGCACCATGTCAGAGAATGCGGGGCCCGTGATGGCCGAGGTGCAGATACGATCCAGCGTAACAGCCGTCTCATAGGAATAATAGTGAGAAAGATCTGAGCTTGCCACCACGAGCGTATTATCGTTAACATATGGAGCGAGCATTGAAGCAAGGGCTTTTGGGTCTGAGCTGTTGGTCAGGATTGGGACGATATCGAATTTCTTGAGCATTACCTGAAGGAAGGGAAGTTGGACCTCAAGGGAGTGCTCTTTGACATGTGCTTCAGGAACAGGTCTAAAGGCGGACAAGCTGCGAAGGGTCGAGGCAAACCCAGCCATGGGAACATCTCCCAAGGGGGTTCGGTAGGCCTGAACCTGTGGAATGGAGGGAGCACTCAACCGGACCCGGTGACTCGAGCCCAGCAGGATAACAGTCCTGATTGAGGGGTCGATCTGTCCATATCCGGCCGCAGCCACGATACCCGAATAGATGTATCCTGCGTGGGGGGAGACGAGCCCTCGAATCTTGCCAGGGACCTTTACACCGCGAGCCTCTTTAAGATAACCGCCGACCGTTCTACGCAACTTATCTGGCTCATTCGGGTAAAATGTGCCCGCAAACGCGGCAGGTCGCACACCTGCCCGATTGTCGTCCCCCGCATACGGGTTACCCCTATCACAAATCAAGATCAACGTAATTGAAAGAACTATTGCCTGCAGTCTTCTCATCTCTAATATTCCGAAAACAAACCGATCAGCTTCTGATCACGCCCACCTTCCGCTGATCTGCGAATTGCAGAATTTACATCTCCCCTGATTCACATGGTTCCACTCGAGCGTGAATCCTTTCCTTTTGACCACAGTCTGCTTGCAGTTGGGGCACTTTGTCTCATTACCCAGACCTGGTACATTGCCAATGTAGACATAATGGAGGCCCTCTTTCAAGGCTATCTCCTCAGCTGCTTGCAGGACCTCAACCGGTGTGGGGGGCAGGTGAACGAGCTTGTACTGGGGATGGAAACGGGAAAAGTGGAGGGGATATTCAGGACCAAGATTGTCGACGATCCACCCACACATCCTCTTAATCATCTCCATATCATCCGTGTAGGTAGGAATGACCAGATTGATAATTTCCATCCAGATTCCCCGTTTGTGAAGGATCTTGAAGGATTCAAGCACAGGTTTAAGATGTCCGCTGTTCAGATCCCAATAGCTCTGCTCTGAAAAACTCTTCAGGTTTACACTGGCCGCATCAATCACGTCACACAGACGGTTCAGGGCGGCAGGAGTGATGTAGGCATTGCTGACCCAGATGTTTTTGATCCCGATTTTCTTTGCTCTTGCCGAAATATCGACCATGTATTCATAAAAGGTCGTAGCCTCGGAATAGGTATAGGCAATGCTTTTGCAACCATACCCCGCAGCCATCAGCACCACCTCATCTGGCGGAAGGTTTTGATTACGAGTCTTGTCCGGACTGGTCTGGGATATCTCCCAGTTCTGGCAATTGAGACAATGGAAATTGCACCCAGCGACTGCAAGTGAGAAGGCCTTGGTTCCAGGATAGAAATGTTGAAGGGGTTTCTTTTCCACCGGATCTACATTAACGACGCACGGATTGGCGTAGGAGATGGTGTACAGCTTTCCTTCTATGTTTGTCTTAGTTTGACATCTTCCCCGGCTGTCCGGAACGATGACACATTCGTGTGGGCAGGTGCCGCATTGCACTGCACCTTCAGCCAGTGTCTTGTAGAAATAGGCCTCACGAACGTGCGGGTCTGTTGTGGAAAACCTCTTTTCCGCCCATGCCAAATCAAGGGGGAACAGCACGGTGCCACATGCAGCACAAAAAGTGGTCCTTACAAAATCCCTACGTGTTATTGCCATTCAGATCGTGCCTATGGTTAAAGGTCGCTTCACCTTACAAGCCATCTCAAAAACAATCTAAGTGCCCATGGCGGCGTTGCGAAACGGTTCAAAATGCTCACATACTACCATGTATGCTCCGCTTTTTCACCGTTCCGCGCCTTGCCCTGAACCCTAATCTCATTCTTGAGATGACTTGTAGCCCGATGATATAGAAAAAGCCGTCAAGTTTGTTTCGAAACAGCGAGTACGTTCAGGCCCAGGCTCAGCCCTTTGAGTACTCCCACAGAAATCAATACCCCCAAAATTCCTATCTTAGGGAGAAAAACAAGTCCTGTCAATATGGTCCCACAGGCCGCACCTGCTAGGTCTGACACATAGAGTCGGCCGGTGATCTCCGCTCCGATCCCACTCGACATTCGTGATATCGCTGCAAACTGACATCCTGTTGCAAAGGCGGCAAGAAATAATAGGCTTGGAATGAGTCCATACTGCATTATGAACAAAGAGGCCTCTCCCTTCAAGTGAGCCCCAGTTATCGCAGCAACCGAAGCAAGCGCGGAAAAACAGATCAGGCTGGCGTCGCAGGCCAACATCTGCCAGGCGGCTGTCCTATTCAATCTTCCAGATATAAAGGCTCCTAAGGCAGCACCCATCATGTAAAGCGTTATGAAGAGACAAATCCTCAGATATACATACCCATATATCACCTGAAAGAGGAGGAGAAGTGACAGCTCAAAAGCCATGCCAGCATATCCCGAAGTTGCAATCGTAAAACGCAGACGATCCCTGCGGCACACCACAACCGCCAATGCAATGATTACGATAACGACCGCGTAGAGAGGCGTCTTCCGGTCTCCGGATTTCTTAAGCCATAAATCGATAAGATGGCCAAAGGCCAATGGGGATAGGTCCGTGTTTGCCGGGACCTCTTGTTCGGAGAGGAGTCGTCTCAGTATGTCTATACGAAACGGATCTCCCATGCTGGGCAAGTCGTAATCAACGAGTCGTTTGGTTATAATCTCACGCTGACTCAGCACCTCACGGATATCTGGAGACAAATGAGCATCCGACGCCAGGTAGTAATGGATAATTCCGGGAAAGACTAAGATATGTTTAAAGGTTTTTTTCAAGGCAGAATACACAGAACGATTCAGCGCCAGCCCTTTCTCCTCAAGATAATTCTCAGAACCAGTCAGTGTAAAGGAAAGGACGCCACCTCTGGCGAGGATCGATTTCACTTCTTCAAAAAACTCGCGGGTATAGAAACGGTTTAGTTGGGCGTTTTCAGGGTCGGGCAGGTCCACGATAATAACGTCATATTGCATCGGCGTTTTTTTCACAAAAAGGCGGCCATCCCCGACATGCGCGTGTATGAAGGGACGTACGAGACTTCTGTGAATTATTTTGTCCAGGTTCAGGATGGCGGGGTCAAGTTCCACATAATCTATTCGCTCCGGGTTATGTCTGGAAATCTCCTCAAGGGTGCCAAAGACGCCTCCGGCAATCAACAGGACTCTGGCCCCCTCCCTGACTTGACACAGTGGCAGGTGGGCAACAGTCTCCGTATCAAGGTCGCCGGTTGAAAACAAAGGAATGGCGTCCTGGAGGACATTGAGCTGTTTGCCGGTCTTTGAGATCGTGAGCTGAGCAAAGGGGGTATTCTTGTTTAAGACGATTTCCTGACCAGGGAAGCGCCAAGAGAGCGAAGTCACATCGAAAGGCCGGGCTGCCAGCATTACTAACCCCAAGAGACACAGAATGGGCAGTGCTCTACGAGATACCATTATGGAAGCGGCAAAGAGATTCAGGAATCCAAGGATGACGAAGCTGTCCCAGTGGGAAAGCCAAAAGACAAGGACAAGGCTAAAGAGGAGGCCACCTCCAATATCGCCTATGGTGTCAAATACATAGACCTTGCTTGCGGTATCTTTGCCCCGTAATAGAGAGGCTGCAAGGGGTAT
>JAQYVR010000109.1 GCA_030145395.1 Desulfobacteria bacterium | reverse complement strand
TAGTCATGAAAAGCGTTGCCAGGTAAGGACTCAGGATGCTTGGTGAATCAGACAACAAGAATTCAAGGAGCGCTCATGTTTGAAAGTATTGATCGTATCGCCATCGCAGTGAAGGATCTTGACAGGGCAGTCGCTTTCTTCTCTGACCTGCTGGATATTGATTTTTTCGTTTTTCCAACCAAAGAAGGGATGGGTATGAGAGGGGCCTATAGTGCCTGCGGCCTGGAACTGATAGCGCCTACCGGTCCGGACACCATGTTGGGCAAGTTCGTGGAGAAGAGAGGTGAAGGCCTCTGGTCCATCATCTTGAAGGTCAAGAACATGGAGGAAGCGATCCAGAAGTTTGAGGAGAAAGGTTTGAAACGGACAGGAGATGTGACCTTTGGGTCTATGCGGGAGGTTGGCTTCCATCCGAAAGGCTCTTTTGGTGTGGAGATCACCCTGGCAGAATATCCGGCTGAGCATCCGGCTACAGCGGCGGCTCTGGCTGAAAAGGGCTAAGCATACCTGGTTCAGGATTTCGAGTCCGGCATCACACATGGACGCACGGGGGAAATCACATGACCAACGAACAAATCGTAAGAGACGCTTGCCGGTTCATCTGGACAGATGGCGATCTTTCCCGCATCAGCGAGTTTTACTCGGAGGACTTCCAGGCCGACTACCCCGTAACGAATTGGGGAACCGGGCTGAAAGGTGTGAAAGACCTAGCCATTATGCAGCGGGAGGCCTTCCCCGACTACCGCGAACAGATAGATGAGCTTATCAACGCCGGAGACCAGGTCATTGTGGTCTTGACCATTCGGGGTACTCACTTGGGTCCTTTACCCAACTTGCCGGCAACGGGGAAATCGATGGAAATCAGAGACGTTTCCATTATTCAAGTAAAGGACGGCAAGATCGTAAAGCAATCGGGTGTGAGCGACTATTTCACCGCTTATCAGCAATTGGGCGTATTTGACCTGCAGCATGACGATGCGGTTCCCACGGCTGGAACCTGAGTCACGCGTCGCAGTTTGCCCCAGCGCTTGGGGTAATCTCTATCTCAACGGCGAATACTTGCTTGAGTTGTTGCTTACAGCAATGACAGACCGATACTCCCACCTGACAGTGCAGCATAAGCGGTCATGCCAAGCTTCTTCCTTGAACCACCCGTGTGAATCCTTTTCCCTTCCCCTATTTTTTTTTGGAAGGATTGACAAGGATAAAAGCATGCCTGTATATTAGGACCAACCGGTCGGTTCTAAGGCCAATATGGGAGATTTTTGGCCCGCAAAGTAGAAATCCTCACTAAAGCTGCAGAGTTGATCCATAACAAGGGGTACCCTTTAACAGCAAGTCGGAGGTGAAGATCATGAGTAACAAAGTGTACAAACAACTACTGGAAGTCATGAAAAAACGTGGTGGCCCTTACGCCGGTGCGGACATCCCCGAATTCTATGCGATGGTGGAAGTTTTGTTTACTCCCGAACAAGCCGAGGTGAATAATGCCATGCCCGAGGGGCCTTTCACCGCGCCGGGTCTGGCAAAAGAGATGACAAGGGATGAAGGCGAAATCACGGGCATTCTTGAATCAATGGCGAACAACGGGCTCTGCCTTGCGATGAAAATGGAGCAGACACAGTTTTACATGGCCGCCCCATTTATGCCGGGAATTCTTGAGTTTCAATTCATGCGCGGGACAACGTCGCAAAGGGACAAGCAAATTGCCAAGCTCATTTATGACTACAAAGGAGCCTTTGAGGCTTCCGGGGGGCCTATTTCTGAATCAAAGTTCTTCCCCGCAAGGGTCATCACGGTGGACAGTGCCATCGAATCCGAAAGCACTATCCACACCTATGATCAGGTTCAAAGCATTATCGACAATTCCGACCTCATCGGTGTTGCTACCTGCTATTGTCGCCATGGGGCAGATTTGCGGGGTGAAGACCTCCACGGCATGCCCAAGGATGTCTGTATGCTGTTTGGACCGATAGGGCAGTACGCCGTTGAGAGACTCGGAGCCAAGATGATAAGCAAGGAAGAAGCCAGGGGAGTCCTGAATCGAGCGGAGGAAGCCGGTCTTATTCACATGAGCGAGAACATGGAAGAAGGCATGAAATTTCTCTGTAATTGTGACCGCTGGCATTGCGTTGCTGTTCAAATGGCCCTTAAACAACCCAAACCCGGTCTGGCATTCAATTCGGGTTTTGAGCCCCGGTTTGATGCGGATTTGTGCACGGCCTGCGAGACCTGCCTTGAGCGATGCCCCCCCGAAGCCCTTGTCATGGGCTCCAATGATGTGCCTGAAGTCGACCTTGACAGGTGCTTTGGATGCGCGGTTTGCGCCACCGGATGCCCGTCGGAAGCCATCTCCATGGTAAACAAACCGGGTTATCCGGCGCCACCCAAGGATGAAAACGCTTTTAAGGAGGCCATGAAAGCGGCTGGGTAGCATTTTGTTGAGTTGAATGTAATGTTTTAATCATCGGTGGCGGTGGAATCGGCATTTCCGCCGCCATCCCCGCAATGTGTCTGTAGAATCATCCTCTTTGAGGCCGGCCGACCACCTGAGCAAACTGTTTCTGCCCTCCTGAACTCTGCAATCCTGTTCTGTCTCGTAAGATACTGTAATTACACGGATATGAAAGAGCCGGTTTTGGGCAGGAACGTCTAACAAGACGTCTAACCCCAAAAACAAAAGGGGGCTAGCCGTTTGGCTAACCCCCTGATACAATGAATAAATTTTGGTCGGGGCGAGAGGATTTGAACCTCCGACCACCTGAACCCCATTCAGGTGCGCTACCAGGCTGCGCTACGCCCCGTCCGATCTTGTTTTGTGCGCGATTGAACAGAGAGGAGGGATTGGGGTAGGCTCTATTCTCTGTCAATCCGTATCTTCGAGAATTACCACGGTGCCTGGCTCCTGTCAATGTGAGAGAGGTGTGAGTTCAACCGATGAACGTTTCATCGCCGCCGGAGGACTTCCTCGAAGTCCGGAAACCGGGGTTGCTGGTCTGGATTCGAAAGGGTTTCTCCTTCCTGTTGGATGAGGGGGGGGCGTGGCGTCAGGACCGTGCGTTCTCCCCTGCCGACGAAGTGTCCCCCTATTCCGGGCGCGGAGAACTGCTTCGGCTTTCCCTGGGGCCCATGGGGGACAGTTGTGCCCTGGTCCGACACTACCAACGAGGCGGTGTCTTCGGGCATCTCTTGAGGGACTTCTACCTTGGGAGGAGAAGGTTCCTTCAGGAGGTGCGGGTATCCGAATGGGCGAGAGATCAGGACATTCCCACGGCGGAGGTCCTGGCCCTGCGGATCGAGCACAAGGGTCTCTGCCTGTACCGCGGGGACCTCGTGACCCGGGAGATCGAGGGCTCGCTAGACTTGGACGAATATCTGAAGTCGGCTGGGATGAGGGATGGAAGGGCGACGGACCGGAGAAGGGAAATCATCAG
>JAQYVR010000243.1 GCA_030145395.1 Desulfobacteria bacterium | reverse complement strand
TATGGCATGTCCCCTTATGACGTCCTGAAGACCAGCACTTATAACCCGGCCCTCTATCTCGGTGAACTAGATGAATTCGGCACCGTTGAGGCAGGTAAGCGTGCCGACATGGTGCTGCTGGAGAAGAATCCCTTGGAAGATATCGCCAACACTCGGCAGATCGCTGGTGTGATGGCGCAAGGCCGTTATTACACCCGTGCCGATCTAGACCTCATGTTGGAGGCGGTCGCTCAGGATTACGAGGCGGCGGAAACCACCCAAAGCGCGATCGAGATCGCCTTTCCAGTTTTGGTGATCCTGTTGCTTGTGGCGCTGGTATGGTTCATCGTCGCCCGAAGAGCGCGTCGGCGTAAAGCAAGGCAAGTCTCGAGCTGACAGTCGGTCGAAGGCTGGTTAGGGATGATTCTTCACCCCGCCAGCTGGTAGAAAGGAAAGGAGCAAGAAAATGAAGACCAGCGGTTCAGAAGAAGCCAAAGTAATGAGCAGATACAGGTTTGTTCTATTCGTCTTGCTGGTTCTGGTGCTGGGCGCCTGCAGCAGCACGTCCACCACCCCTTCCACACTAGCTCCGACGGTTTCGCTGGTTCCGCCGACTGCTGTCGCTACCCCAACAGTTGCACCCACGCCAATCGGGCCGGATTATTGGCCTACCGAAGGCTGGCGCACCTCAACCCCTGAGGAGCAGGGCATGGACTCGGAACTCCTGGCGGAAGCGTTGGATTCCCTTCGAGAACAAAAAGGCTTTGACATCCACAACTTAACGGTCATCCGGAATGGTTACATGGTCACTGATGCCTACTTCTATCCTTTTGCTCAATCACGCTCATTGCACGACCTCGCCTCCGCGACCAAAAGCTTCACATCCTCACTCATCGGTATTGCAATTAATATGGGTTACATCGAAAACGTGGAGCAGCCCGTCCTGGACTTCTTCCCGGAGCGCAGCGTGGCGAATGTTGATGCTAACAAGGAAGTGATGACGGTGGAGGACCCGCTCACGATGAGTTCAGGCTTGGAGTGCAGCCACTCACCTCCTGATAAAACGACGCATGAGATGATGGACAGCCCTGACTGGGTCCAGTTTGCGCTTGATTTACCCATGGCCGCAGAACCGGGTAGTCGCTGGGTCTATTGCGGCCCCGACTCGCACCTTCTCTCTGCGATTATCCAAGAGACCAGCGGAATGAGTTCCTTTGAATTTGCCCAACAGCACCTTTTTGAACCGTTGGGTATCTCCGATGCGATCTGGGCATTTGATCCACAGGGTTATACCCGCGGCTGGAGCGACTTGATTTTAACTCCGCACGATATGGCCAAGCTCGGCTACCTCTACTTGAATACGGGTGAGTGGGATGGTCAACAGCTTCTGTCAGCTGATTGGGTAGCGGCAGCTACAAGCCCTCTCGGTTCCATGGTTTATGGCTATCAGTGGTGGCTCCTCGGTTCAGGCTACTATGCGGATGGCGCAGGCGGGCAGAGGATTTTTGTGTTTCCCGATCTGGATATGGTTGTCGTCACGACCGGCAACGGCGGGGCGGATTATGCAGTGATTGCAGACCTGCTGGACTCCTACATCCTGCCGGCGGCAGAATCAGAAACACCACTAGCTGCTAATCCCGATGGGGTGGCCTTGCTGGAATCGAGCGTTCAACAAGCGGCAGCGGCGCCTCAGCCTGAACCCGTGCCCCCTTTGCCGGAGATTGCCCTGCAAGCGTCGGGGAAGACTTATATGCTCGAGGCTAATCCGTATGGTTTGCTGTCGGCTTCTTTGATTTTTCGGGAGGGGAGAGCTGACGCGTTGCTCAACCTGAATCTCATCGATGGGAATCAGGTTGAGTGGTTGATTGGGTTGGATAATGTCTTTCGTATCAGTCCAGGGATGTATGGCCTCCCCGTGGCGGTAATGGGAGGGTGGAAGTCAGACAATGTCTTTGTTCTCCAAACTGATGAGATGGGAAAAATGCAGCAGGACCGAATAGAAATGACCTTTGAAGATAGCCTCATGGCCATAAAGATAGCCGGCGCTACACTTGTCGGCCAGCTTGAAGAGTGAGAGCGAGCCTTGACCGCTCTCTTTGGTACTTTCTTTGTGCTGGCGGACTCTGCTTTTTCCTCCCCGGTATCATCGCGTATGTTGCAGCAGGCTACGGATTGCTTAACTACAAGTCATGGGCCCGCATTCTAGCAATCATCCTGGCCATCTTGAACCTGATCCTCTTCCCCGTAGGCACCGCGATAGGAATCTACACCCTCTGGGTGATGTTCAATGGTGAAACCAAGGCACTATTTAAGGCCGGGAGTTGAAAGATAAAACCGACACCAACTACTGGCTGGTGATAAGCAAGGCCTAAAGGAAGTTATTTCCGATGCCACAATTACTCTAATACTACTGCTATTCACTCTTAGTTTCTCTTTTTTTTGCCTTCATTGAGAGCTATTTTTCAGCAAATGAGAGGTGGGGCAAGAAGGACTGAAAGGAGATTGAGGATATATTGGAGTGCTAATTAGTTTTAACCTTTCCTTGTGTAAACAGGTCTAGCTTACCAAATCAAAGTAAATCTGGAGGAATATCATGAAGGCAGTTGTATATGAAAGATACGGACCACCCGATGTTCTTCAGCTCAAAGAAGTAGACAAACCTAGCCCTAAGGATGATGAAGTACTGGTAAAAGTGCATGCGGCATCCGTAAATCATACTGACTGGTATCTCGTGACAGGTGAGCCGTTCGTGGCCCGCCTATGGTCCGGGCTTCTAAAGCCAAAAAACACGATACCCGGAGGTGACATAGCGGGGCGGGTTGAAGCGGTTGGGGTAAACGTAAAGCAGTTTCAGCCAGGTGATGAGGTATTCGGGGACAAAGCCGGATGTGGTTGGGGCGGTTTTGCCGAGTATGTATGTGTTCCTGAAAATGAATTAGCGCTGAAACCAGCCAGTATAACATTCGAGGAAGCAGCGGCCGTACCTCAAGCGGCAGTCTCCGCTCTTCAGGGTCTTCGCGATGAAGGACAGATTCAGCCAGGGCGGAAGGTATTGATTAATGGTGCATCTGGTGGTGTGGGCACGTTTGCGGTGCAGATTGCTAAATCATTCAGGGCTGAAGTGACTGGCGTGTGTAGCACGAGGAAATTGGACATGGTGCGCTCGATTGGTGCAGACCAGGTCATTGATTACACTCAAGAAGATTTCACAAAGAGTGGGCAGCGTTATGATCTGATTCTTGCGACTGGAGGATACCATCCGATTTCAGATTATAAGTGTGCTTTGAGTCCCAAAGGAATTTATGTCATGATCGGAGGTTCCACGGCTCAAAAGATGCAAGCTTTTCTTCTAGGACCATGGATATCAATGACCGGGAGTAAAAAACTGGGTAGCTTGAAAGGTAAACCAAACCAAGAAGATCTGGTTTTTATGAGTGATCTTCTTGAAGACGGCAAAGTAGTACCTGTTATAGATAGATGTTACCCGCTAAGTGAGGTTGCTGAAGCTTTCCGATATTTTGGAGAAGGACAATCTCAAGGAAAAGTAGTCATCACTGTGGAACATAATAGCTAATTATGAAAGCGATTGTATGCCCAAGATACGGATCATCGGATGTTCTTCAGCTCAAAGAGGTAGAAAAACCTACCCCCAAGGATAATGAAACGTTGGTAAAAGTTCATGCGGCATCCTTAAATGCAGCTGACTTTGAAATCCTGAGAGGTACGAGGAATGTCCGCATAATCGGATCTGACATAGCGGGGCGGATTGAGGCGGTTGGCAGAAACGTCAAGCAGTTTCAGCCGGGTGTCGAGATATGGGGGGACTTATCCTTGCATGGTTTTGGCACTCTTGCCGAGTACGTGTGTGTTCCTGAAAATGCATTAAGGTTGAAACCGGCCAGTATGACATTCGAGGAAGCAGCGGCCATTCCTACAGCGGCAGTCGTCGCCTTGCAGAATCTTTGCGGCAAAGGACCGATTAAGCTTGGACAGAAGGTTTTGATTAATGGTGCGGGTGGTGGTGTGGGTACGTTTGCGGTGCAGCTTGCCAAGTACTTTGGGGCTGAAGTAACTGGCGTGGACAGCACGGGGAAACTGGACATGCTGCGCTCGATTGGTGCAGACCATGTCATTGATTACACTCAAGAAGATTTCACCGAAAATGGGCAGCAGTATGATCTAATTCTAGATGTTGTGGTACATCGTTCGGTTTTCGATTACAAGCGTGCTTTGAGTCCCAAGGGAATTTGTGTCTTTGTCGGAGGTTCCATGACTAGAGTGTGGCTAAATATACTTCTAGGACTTCTGATTTCATTAATGGGGAGTAAGAAAATGGGTTTAGTGATGTGGAAACCAAACAAAAAAGAAGATTTGGTTTTCTTGCAAGAGCTTTTTGAATCCGGCAAGATAGTACCTGTTATAGATAGACGTTACCCGTTAAGTGAGGTCCCTGAAGCTCTCCGGTATCTTGAAGAAGGACACGCCTTAGGAAAAGTAGTCATAACTGTGGAACATCACTAGCAACTGGACACGTTCGAAAAGATGAACAACAGGGCAAAACTCGATAAGGTTAATGTGCCTAACAAAAACCAAGCCATGTTGTCTAGTAGTCAATGGTATTGTATCTGGAATAAGTGAGCGGCTCCCTGTGGATTGATTAGTACGTCAGAAGCAGAGAGCCTCGCTAGCCGTGTTTATCTAATCCCCTCAATCTTAACGCTTTTATCCCTGACCCAATCCTGAATGCCAACCGCTAAGGTTAGTCTTCCGGAAATCGTGTCCGAAAATCAAAGTCCAATATTTGGCAATGAATGAGTTTCCGCACCTAGATTGACGCCTGGTTCAGTGGTTGTAGAACAGCATCAATATTTATCAATTTAGCCTCGAGAGGCTGATTTACAATAAAGTTGCAGATCAGACCCCACGGTTCCTCCAGAAACCGCGCTTCGTTAAAGGATTCTACATCTAGTAGAATGGCAATCTCGGTTTGCACGGTTCACATCCGTGAGGTCGTTTGCT
>JAQYVR010000198.1 GCA_030145395.1 Desulfobacteria bacterium | reverse complement strand
TGCGATCTCGCCCTGATTGTCGATTCCGAGGCAACGCCACGCATCCAGGAAACCCATAGTATAGTGGGGCATGTTCTTTGCGATCTCGTGGATCGAATCCTTTTCCCTGACAGCTTCATATAGGCTTAGTACTGCGTGAGTGTCCGTCGTTCGTAGTTTGTAGTTCGTAGTATATACTATAAGCAAGGTTGATCTAATTAGCCGGCAGAAAGAGCGCTCAGTACTGCCTTATCTTACCCCGCTACTTAAATATATGGGTGCAACAGACCACGGACAACGGACAACCGACATGATGAATCATAGATCACTGACTGATTCACGAATACACGGTTTACCACCGCAGGATAAGCCATGAAAAAACTAAAACCCATAGATCTGTCGTCGTTAAAGACCTATCCCCTGGCATCCAGGAAGAGCAAGGTCGACCGGACGGATTTTGCCCGTCCGTGGAAACAACAAGGCTCTTTAAAGGTTTTTCTGGAGCAGCTCCCTAATATCCTTGCGGCAAAGGATTTCAAGTCAGTCGTTTCAGCTATTGCCGGGGCCCACAAGGGCGGCAAGAATGTGGTAGCGGCCATGGGTGCCCACGTCATCAAGGCGGGCCTGAACCCCATCGTCATCGACATGATGGAGAGGGGCATCATTACAGCCGTTGCTATGAACGGGGCCGGGATTGTGCACGACCTTGAACTGGCCATGATCGGCCGGACATCTGAAGAGGTTCTCGAGGGCTTGGAACATGGCGCCTTCGGCATGGCGCAAGAGACTGCGGATTTCTTGAATGGTGCCATGTCAAAGGCCGGCATGGAGAACTTAGGGCTCGGTCAGGCCGTTGGGCAGGCGATCATCGAAGCGGACCTCCCTTTTGGCAAGGAGAGCATCTTTGCAGCCGCTGTGCGGCTCGACATTCCTGCTACCGTCCATGTGGCGATCGGAACGGACATAATTCACATACATCCCGGATTTGACCCTGGGGCCGCGGGAAAAGCAACCCATCTCGATTTCAGGATCTTTTCATCGGTCGTTGCTGAGTTGGAAGGCGGCGTTTACATGAATGTCGGCTCTGCAGTGATCCTGCCCGAGGTCTTCTTAAAAGCACTCACCCTGGTTCGGAACATGGGACACAAGGTGGAACGATTCACGGCAGTTAATATGGACTTTATCCGGCACTACCGATCCACGACAAACGTGGTCGAGCGGCCCACAAGCATGGGCGGGGCCGGTTATACCATTGTCGGTCACCATGAAATCATGTTTCCCCTCCTTGCAGCAGCAGTTATCGAACAGACAGCATAGAACCTACCTCAAAAACAATCTAATGCAATGATTGCAGAGACCGCTGCAAAACGTTCAATTTTGTTCAAGGTCAAGGAAGACGAAGATTTGAGCCGCAGGAATACTTTTTGGTATTTCGAGGACTAAAATCTGAGTCTGACGCAGAGATGGGGCAAAAGGGGGCATTTTGCAGCGGTCTCTGACAGGGGGTGGACAAATAGCCTAAATTGCTTTATATTGTCGGGCAAGAATCGAATTCTTTTCAGGAGATTAACAGATGCCCATATTCGAATACCACTGCATGAAGTGCGACAAGGAATTTGAGTTTCTGGTCTTTGGAAACGATAAACCCACTTGTCCCACCTGCAACGGCAAGAAGGTCAAAAAGCTTCTCTCTGCTTTCAGCCACAAGAGCGAGGGGCAGTTCGCAAGTTCAAAGGGTTCTTCCTGCACATCATGCAGCGCCACAAGCTGTACGTCCTGTAGCGGCTAATCATGAGTATCATTAGAATAGGCACAAGAGGTAGCCCGCTTGCTGTATGGCAGGCGGAGTGGGTCCGCTCCCAACTCCTTGCCCTCCATCCCCAATACAAAGTCGAGCTGGTCAGGATCAAGACCACAGGGGACAAAATCCTGGATGTTCCCCTGGCACAGGTCGGAGGAAAGGGGCTCTTTGTCAAGGAGATTGAAACATCTCTTCTGGAAAACCAGACCGACCTTGCCGTGCACAGCATGAAGGACATGCCGGCCGAGATCCCGCAAGGTCTTTGTATCGGCGTTGTTCCGGAACGCGAGAACCCGCTTGACGTTCTGATTGCAAGGAACGGACACTCATTTGACAACCTGCCAAAAGGCGCTCGCCTTGGAAGCAGCAGCCTCAGGCGGGGAGCCCAGGTTCGACACGTAAGACCGGATATTACCATTCACCCTTTAAGAGGGAACCTCGACACCCGCATACGAAAACTCGAAACAGAAGGCTTGGACGCCATTGTTCTGGCTGCAGCCGGTGTCAGAAGGCTTGGATTGGAAGATCGCATCACAGAATATATCCCCGAGAACATTATGCTCCCTGCCATCGGACAGGGGGCGCTATCCATCGAAATGAGAGAAGATGATGACGTCACCAGGGATCTCATAGCGCCTATGGATCACAGAGAGACGCGCCTGGCTGTTGAAAGCGAACGGGCCTTTCTGAGCCGGCTGGAGGGCGGATGTCAGGTCCCGATCGCGGCTCACGCAAAGATTAATGGGGACAAAGTCGATCTTGCAGGCCTTGTGGCTGAGGTGGACGGGTCCGTAATTCTTCGCGAGACAATCACGGGTCCTGTGGACAAACATGAAGAACTAGGTGTAGAACTGGCCAACAGACTCCTTGAAAGAGGTGGACGAGAAATCCTGGAACACCTCCTTGGCAAGGCTGTGAAGGATTTGACATAGCCTGCACGGAAACAAAAAAAAGAATTTTTGCCACAGACCCGCCTTCGCTGCAGGCTATGGCGGGCAAGCACACGCAGACTCACACAGACTATTGTGGCGACGACCTGTCGCCACAATGATTGTCATGCCCTCCAGGCAACTTAAATCCCGCCAAAGGCGGGACGGATGGTTTTCGTTTGACGTCGCCTGCCCCGTGGAATGCGAAGCTTATTCCTCTGGGGTCTCCCGGCAAACGAAAAAATGCTTTTCTCTGCGCCCTCTGTGCCTCGAGCGAAGCGGGCGGTGAATATAAGGATCATATAAGAACATGAAACAAGGTACAGTCTACTTAGTTGGTGCCGGGCCTGGCGACCCGGACCTGATCACCGTCAAAGCCGTCGAGTGCCTGAAACAGGCCGACGTGGTGATCTATGACTTCCTCGCAGCCCCCAAACTTCTGAAATACGCAAG
Organism: Desulfobacteria bacterium; assembly: GCA_030145395.1. GTDB lineage: Bacteria > Desulfobacterota > Desulfobacteria > Desulfobacterales. Next base: position 3,224 of record JAQYVR010000198.1, on the reverse strand, counting down.
AGAAGAAGCTGAAGTTATTTATGTTGGCAAGAAGGGGGGTGACCACACCCTTCCTCAAGACAAGATCAATGACCTCATCGTGGAAAAGGCAAACCAGGGCCTCATGGTTGTGCGCCTCAAAGGCGGAGATCCCTTTGTCTTTGGCCGCGGTGCTGAAGAAGCTGAGGAGCTTGCCAAGGCAGGAATTCCCTTTGAGATTGTGCCCGGCGTGACCTCGGCTGTGGCCGCACCAGCCTATGCCGGCATACCCCTGACTCATCGCAGATACAACACCAGCGTAGCTTTTATAACAGGGCATGAAGACCCCAACAAAGAGGAATCCACGATTGACTGGCCCAAGCTTGCCACGGGCGTGGGAACCCTGGTCTTTTTCATGGGGGTGAAGAACCTGCCCAACATTGCGGAAAACCTGATCGCGGCCGGCCGTGACCCAAAGACCCCGGTGGCCTTGGTGCGCTGGGGGACCACGCCTCAGCAAGTCACACTGACCGGAACCCTTGAGACCATTGTGGCAGAAGCACAGACAGCCGGTCTTAAACCGCCGGCCCTTATTATCGTGGGTGGGGTGGTTGAACTCAGGGAGACCTTGAACTGGTTTGAGAAAAAGCCGCTTTTCGGAAAGACCGTGGTCGTTACCAGGGCGCGGGCACAGGCAAGCGATCTGGTAGACAAGCTTTCCAACCTGGGAGCCGAGTGCTTCGAATGTCCCACCATCAAGGTTGTGCCTCCGGATGACTGGAGCCACCTGGATGCAGCCATAAACAACCTTGAAACTTACGACTGGCTCATTTTTACTAGCGTAAACGGGGTTTCTTTTTTCTTTGAGCGTCTCTATGAAAAAGGCTTGGACGTTCGGGCCCTCAAAGATGTGCGCACAGCAGCAATCGGCCCGGCCACGGCAAAACGCTTAGGCGAGTTTGGCTTAAAGAGCGATATTGTCCCGGAAACATATCAGGCCGAATCGGTCGTGGAAGCATTTGAAAAAGAACCAATGGAACACAAGCATGTCCTCTTGCCCCGAGCCAAAGAGGCTAGGCCCATCCTCCCTGTGGAACTCGTGAGACTGGGTGCTGTTGTGAATGAAACCACCGTCTATCAGACGGAACAGGCAAGTGATAACGTTGAAATGCTGATCAAGCGTTTGGAAGAAGGCTCCATCGATATTGTCACCTTTACTAGCTCTTCCACGGTCAAGAACTTCAAGGCCCTTCTGCCCGAAGACAGGTTTGAAAGCTTGATTGAAAAGGTCACGGTCGCCAGCATCGGCCCGATCACAACAGACACTGCAAAAGAACTCGGCTTCAAGGTCGACATCACAGCCGAGGATTTCACCATCCCCGGCCTTTGCGAAGCCATCCTCCAGCATTACGCCTGAAAGCATTCACCGCAGAGACGCTGAGAACGCAGAGGAAGACCAGTGCTTCCTGATCGAGAGACGCCGATCATGAAGAAGCTCCGCCCTCCGGGCAGTTTAGATCCCGCCAGAGGCGGGACTGAGCCTGTTGGCCTGGGTTTTCCGCCCCCGCCCCGTTAAATGCGAAGCCAATTTAACCGGGGTCAAAAAACCCGGCCAAAAGAATAATCTCTGCGTTCTCTGTAAAGAGACCGGGGTCGCTGAGCCCGATGGTTATGAGCGAGGAGGAGAAAAAATGGCATTCACGGAAATAGAACTACATAATGAGAGCGATCGGGGTCACATCTCAATTATTAATTGTTGCACGAGACACGGGAACGCCCACGAATTTGGGCAAAAGGGAAGACCTCTGTGAAACATACAAGAATATTGTTGGTATGCATGTCTGTAATAGTTATCTGTCTGTCTAATCCGCTCGCTGCCGAGATCACCCACCGGTGCATCAAGTGCCATAGCAAGCGTCCTGGCGCGGTCGCCATGCATGAGACATTGAAAAACCAGGACTGTTATGACTGCCATGTCCGCGGCGAAAAGCTCAGACAAAAGGGCGGCATCCCAAAGGAGAAACATGAAGCGTTTTTGAAACAACGGCTCTCGGATCCTCGTTGCACCCGTTGTCATGGCAAGAAGAAGTCTGAAGTATCCAAAGAAAGTGAAGCCAAACATCCGGTGCCGCTCTCTGGGAGAACTTTCTGCCCGAAGTGCCAGGTCATAGGTGACAAAGACTGTAAAGCATGTCCCAAGTGCGGCGGCCCCCTCATTGATCTGGACAGGATTCTGAGGCTCTCGGCAGTTCACCCGGACCAGGCGCTTTGCCGCAAGTGTCACTTTATGGAAGGAGAACTGCAAAAGAGACATAGTGAAAATGTCGGCGAGAAGTTTGAATCAGAGCAGGACTGTCTGGAGTGCCATGAGGGACATAAAGAGTGCTCAGGGTGTCACGAGTAGACTATAACCCATCTCAAAACAATCTAAGTGCCCATGGCGGCGTTGCAAAACGGCTCAAAATGCTCACATGCTACCATGTATGCTGCGCTTTTTCGCCGCCACGCGTTTGCTGAGAACCTTTATCTTATAAATAGATCCGAAGCCCCGCCGTCAGGCGGGGCCCTGAACCCTGATCCACTTTTTTGAGATGGCTTGTAGTAATGGGATCCAAGGGACGGAGAACGGCACACAGTGAGTGAGGTCTATATGTTTTATATGGCAGCCTTTTTTAAATAGTGACAATTTGATCCCGAAAATGGATATGACCCTAAACAACATCCAAACTCGGATTCGGAAGCTTGGAGACAAGGAAAGAGCCAAAGTCTTGCAGAGATTCTTTAAGACTGGCCCGGGAGAATATGCGGAGGGCGATGTTTTCTTGGGCATCAGGGTCCCTGAGCTTAGGAAGCTGGCAAAAGAGTATCAGGACATTAACCTCAAGGTGGTGAAGCAGTTGCTCAAGTCCTCTCTCCACGAAGAAAGGTTATTGGCTCTCTTGATACTTGTCCGGTCTTATGCAAAGGGAAACGAGTCTCTTCGGGAACGGATCTACAAGCTGTACCTGAAGCACACCCAATTCATAAACAACTGGGACCTCGTTGATGTGTCGGCTGAACATGTTGTAGGCCATTTTTTGATGGACAGAAGCAAGGCACCCCTTTACAGCCTGGCAAAATCAGACGTTTTGTGGCAAAGGCGAATCTCCATCATATCAACGTTTCACTTTATCAAGCGTCATGAATTCGCGGAGACACTCAAGATTGCCAAAATGTTAATATCTGACGAGGAAGACTTGATTCACAAAGCCGTGGGATGGATGCTC
>JAQYVR010000143.1 GCA_030145395.1 Desulfobacteria bacterium | reverse complement strand
CAGCGGATGTGATTGAGGCCCTCATAATAAATAGGCTTGATTATCTCGACCTCGCACCCCTCCATCCGGCGCCGGTAAATATACCCCTGCAGCTTAGCTTCAACGATTTCGATAGGTATGGTGTTTTCTCCCACTTCAACCATTCTCATAGGTCTGTGCATTTCTACCACTGGTACACCTCCTTTTCTGCAATCACGTTATGAGCATCTTTCCCGTTTACTGTACCTTTCTCATCCCTGCTAACCTGTCTATACTGCACCATATCAAAACCGTGTGACAGATAAGGTCAATTGCAAGGGCGGTTTTTTATCTGACGTCATCCAATCCGGGCCACAAATAAACCGTGCTGGCTTTCAGTCGCCTAATCCTCCCATGGCAGCCCGGCTTTCCCAAAATGACCGTAGTTGGTGGTTTGGCGATAGATCGGTCGAAGAAGGTCTAATCTTTCGATAATTGCCGCGGGGCGAAAATCGAACTTGTTCACGAACTTCACCGCTGTTTCCTCATCCCCAGTATCAAAAGTATCCACCTTGACGGAAACGGGCTGTGCCATGCCGATGGCATAGGCGACCTGGATTTCCGCCCGTTTGGCTATACCTTCCTTGACCAACTGCCTCGCCACGTAACGGCAAAAGTAGGCTGCGCTGCGGTCCACCTTCGATGGGTCCTTGCCGCTGAAACAGCCTCCGCCGTGCCTGGCCATACCACCATAGGTGTCGACGATGATCTTCCGGCCTGTCAGCCCGCAGTCGGTGGCAGGCCCGCCCTGGACAAAGCTTCCGGTGGGGTTGCCGTTGACTCGCACACCTGCGTTGAACCAGTCTCCAAGGATCCGTGGGGCAAGCGTCTCTTTCACATAAGAGAGGATTGTATCCCGATCTATGTCGGGGCTGTGCTGAGTGGAAACCAGAATGTCTGTTACTGCTTTTGGTGTGCTGTTCTCGTACAGCACGGTAACCTGCGTCTTGCCGTCCGGCCTGAGCCCGTGGAGATTTCCGTTTCGCCGATCTTCGGCCAGGCCGCGAGAAAGGCTGTGGGCGAGAAGTATTGGCAGAGGCATGAGCTCCGGGGTCTCGTCGGTGGCATAACCGAACATCATGCCCTGATCACCCGCGCCTTGTTCGCCGCACAGGCTAGTGGAAGTATTCACCCCCTGGGCAATCTCCTGAGCCTGGTTTGTCATCATTTCCCTAACGACCAATGTGTCTGCGCAGAATGGCTCGGCAGCGTCTACATACCCGATTTCTCGAACTGCCTGTCGTACGGTTTTTTCGTAATCCACATTGCCACAAGATGTAATCTCACCAGCCAAAACAACCGTATTCCCTTTGCACAGAACCTCGCACGCCACACGGCTGCAGGGGTCCTGCTCCAAATAGGCGTCCAGTATCGAGTCAGCTATGTAGTCGCACACCTTGTCTGGGTGCCCCTCGGTCACTGACTCGCTGGTGAACAACGTCATTCCGTGTTGAAATTTCCCGCCTCTTGTTCTTTTTGTCTTCACGATGCTCATCTCTTATCTCCTCTAGTAAAATTAACCCTCATCACAGATTCTATTGTTCGGGCCCATTTTTAAGGTCCAGGAGCTAATGTAATTCCCTGTTAAATGTCTCGTGTGTTGCATCCGTGGTGCATACTACAACTCCTGAGGGTGCAAACTCCTCAACCAGAGTGTTCAGGGTAACCTTTGCCTCAAGAATGTCTGAGCTGAATTGCCAGTCGTCTTGCATGCCTTTTTCGGGTACGAAGCCCCAGGTCATCCAGTAACCCAGTGTCTGAGCGGGAAATGGCATATCTCTGGTGTCTCTTGACATCGGATTGCCTATAATTCCTCGCAGTGCATCAGCTTGTTCGGCCCTTGCTACCTCTTCTGCCTTGTGGGCAACATGAGGGTGCTTGTCTATAAAGCTTTTGATGCGGTAGCTTTCACGCCACTTCTCCTCACAGTTCCTTTCCCAGCCCACCCTTTCAGCTACTTCCTCGGCTGCCTTGAAGCCTGCTGCCCTGGCTGCGTACCACGCAGTGGACCAGGCGGCGTCGCTGGCTTCGTCCCTGCAGGTCTGAAAGCTTGCCAACTGCACGGCGGCGCTGGGATAACACCTGGGCATCCCGCAAACCCCCGCGCCGGCTGCCCCGCTTCCACGGCTTTTCCATAACGAGACCATCTCTTGTCGATCAGCCGCACCCCGGGCGAAGCGTTCAGCCATATCGACCATATCCTCGCAAATAACATGACCTATAATTCCCCACGCTCGCCGGGCGCACCAGCACGCAAACAAACGCAGTTCAGAATCTGTGTGCGGTACCCACTCCAACATCCAGAGCAGCCAACGAGAATCCCTACAGCTCTGCCAGATTTCGGCCCAGGATGTTATGGGGGTGACTTTGATGAACTCTTCATTTCCATGCGTTGTGGTCATGATTTGCCCTCCTCTTTTGTCTAAAATTAGTGTCATATTGGATCTCTGAGGCGGGAGGGCATTGCCGGGCAGCCCAGGGGCGGGAAACAAAAAACCCCTCAAGACGGAGGGGCGGTATGCCTTTAGTTGCTCCGCTTGAGCCGCATCGCCCCCGTTACCGGGCTGGCTTTGGCACCTTGGCGGCTACACCAGGTTGCCGGGTGATCATTGGGCCAGTGCCCTCACACCACTCTCGATGCTATGATTATGTAACCTTACCTTTTCTCGGTCGATTTCTCCTTTGATAAATCAAGTAAGCATGTAGAAAACTTTTACCACATTTTGAGTGCATTTGTCAAGGATCTTCGAACAACCGTGTTGTGAATCTTTCATGCTAAAAACACAACACGAATCCCACAACCGTATCGCACTATTTACCGTCTGCAAACTCCACTGCTTCTGCAACCGTATAGCAACCTGTGTCTTTTCTGCGAGCTAAGCTCTGTTGAAAGTGGAGTATTGTTTTGACCATCGCTTCTGGTCCTTCCTCTAGACCATCTTGGCAAACAGTTTCCACTTTATCAAATTGCCCGCTTCGCCTGAGCAGATCGGCCAAAATAGCTTCCTCAGCACCCAATCCTTCAGCAAAAGACGTGCCGTAGCCCCTTGCCTGCTCGAAAAGTGCCACTGCTCGTTTCCGACTCTCTTTAGCTCCTGATTCTTTATTCGCATCGTCACAAGCCCAAGCAGCTTTAACAGCAGCCCACCCAGCGCTGCTATTGTCCCCTTTTGCTTCCTTAATTATCGCCCAGCAAAGGAACTTGTTTGCAAGCTCCGGGTATGAAGAATCATCCCCTTGCTTTAAATAATCGTCTGATTTAACAACTTTGGTGGCTACTTCCGGTCCATCTGAGATGTCGGGGGCACAATAGCTACAAGATGGGCAACGCTGTATCCAACAGTGAATGGTAGACCGCTCCATCTCTGGAGGTCGAGTGTCAAGGTCTGCGTGCCCAAACCGATTTGTGGAAGCAATCGCTTTGTACACGTTAATCTCGCCACAGATGAAGCACGTTTTCTTCTGATCAGATAACTTAGTCATGACCAAAATCCTTTCTCGCCCAAAAGCCGTATTATATTAGGTCACTTTTGCGATCCATTCGGGTAGTGAGTCAATCAGTTTTTTCATCACTATTCTTGTTCCTTCAATAATCTCTTTCTCGCTTGAAGGTTTACCCCCATCAGGGTCGACCACGTCAGAGACACCTCGGACGATCAGACACCTTGTTTTGTTGTTCTTGTGCGCTACGTAAGCAATCGCCCCCGATTCCCAATCGGCAGCCACAGCTCCATATTTTTCGTACAAGTGTGGGATGCTTTCAGGATTGAGATCCTGATCCGCAGTGGCCATCGTGGCCAGCAGTGCATTCATGGGATATGGCTTTTCGATCCAGGTCAGATCAAGGTCAGTCGCGTACTTCGCTATCTGCTCGTCGTGGCCGCCAGATCGTTCGTAGATATCGTAAACCACTGTCTTGGTAACCAGAAGGATATCCCCCCTCTCAACCTCCCCTTTGAATCCCCCACAGGTACCGAGATTGATGATCAGTTGCGGGTTCCTCTTATTGAGGACGAATTGGGTTGCTGCTGCCGCTGGTATCTTGCCGCACCCGGTTTGGAAGAAGATAACAGGGAATTTGCTGTCTTGGACTTTGAAACCCTGGAGAAACCATTCCCCGAAAGGCGAAGACCGCAGAGGTTCTTTAGGCTTCTTAATTTCCTTGACAGCCCGCCACTCTTCATCGGCCGAGATCAGTACAACTATCCGGTGTTTCTCAACTGTCATCATACGAGGCTCAAGCGCTATCACTCGCTGGCGTCCAATTCTTTGAAGCGGTTGGCAAGCATTTCCTGAACATTACCTTCTTGTTCATCTGGCAAAAAGATCGCAGCTGTCCAATTCGCACGTATTGCCGTGCTCATCAACATATTCAGCAAAAGATTCTCAAAATAGAACAAATTGGGCACGAACATAGTAAATACAAGGGTCGAGTCATCACCCTTATTAGAGCTACACCATGCACCCAACAGGTGTTGTTTGAGTGTTGGACCTGTCTCTGCCTGATTTAGCTGGCAGGCCATTGATGCTGCCTCCTCGTGTGAATACCTTAGTGGCAAATACATTCTAATATTGAGGCCGTGACCAAGCTGGGGGTGCTTCTCCCGGCTGGTGGCCGTGATGATGCTCGTTCGCTTTTCCCCAAAGGAAAGTTCGAGCGTCAACCCAGTTTCAATGCTCGTAGCATAGGCATTGCCCTGGCTGAAAAAATCAGCGGCTTTTTCAAACTCACCTGAATCCTTCCAGCGCGAGGGCGGCTCACCCATAGGCACATACATGCTCTCAACGATGCCAAGCATGTCATCCATTTCTAATCGGTTACCGTTTTGAGGATGCGGAGAAGTGTCGGGTACAGCGTCTATTTTTTTCGCAAGCGACGGTGCACGCATTTGAGCTTCTATAGGCTGCAGTATGGCTGAAGACACAAAAACCTTCCAAGCCCAGTCGGCAACATATTCGTAGAAGCTCATCGCGGTCCAAATTCGAATACGTCCCTCATCTTCATCTGGCACTAAAGCAGTTAATGCTGCCGACATATTGATTGTGGATATGATGTTCTGCACATCCTCTCGTTTGACGTCGACATCCCGGATGAAATCTGTTACCGCATACGCACGGAATATCGTTTCGCCATCATCATCGTAACCCGGTTCTATCCATATTTGCTGCTTAAAATCCTTCGCCCACCAAGCGAAGCCACGGTCGTACCACAGACTCCATTTCTCGTCGACCTGCCAGGAGTCGTAGACCGCATGAAGGAAGTCAATGCCTAGATCATCGTATTTACCTTTGTAGTCTTCCAAGCGCATCATATGGTGTCTCTTCTCCTTTCTCCTGCATTATTACTTGTGAGAATAACCTTCGATTTCTGCCAGCGTTCTCCATTCTCCAATGTCAAAAATAAAGCTTTGAGCCGGATTATTAGACCGCATTTTTAACAATGTCGTTCTTCATATGTGGAGCAGGCCTCAAAAAAGTAATCCACAAAGTCTTCACTGGTTGTGTCCGACCTGGGGCTTCTCTTGCTTTTTGCAAACAACATACCAAAGGGATGTGACAGATCAGGTCAATTGGATGGAATTTATTTGGTGTAGGTTAGAATGGCTTTTGATCTTATTGAGAGTCGAACGTAGACTTGACCACTTATATATTCTTAAAGAGTCCTTTTTGACCCCAAAAACGACGATATTGGGGCTGAAAACGGGTATTTCTGGAACGATAATGTAAATATTTCAACATCCTAATTTGGCCCGACCACGGGTCCCTTCACCATGAGCTAAGCAATTCTTCAGAACCCAACTTGGCATCTCTCTCATCCTTTGCCTTGAGGTCTAACGCCATCCTTCAGCTACACCCGGAATCGGGAGAGAGGTACGAACGGACGCTGGAAGGCATCAGTTGCAAGGCGTTGTTATGTTTCGTCTGCAGGCATTTTCAGCTCCTATCATGGGAATTGCTCAACGAGTTGCCGGACATTCTGTTTTGACGAGCCATAACTTACGATTGATACCTCTAGGTTCCAATCCTCGTAGAGCTTCAG
>JAQYVR010000065.1 GCA_030145395.1 Desulfobacteria bacterium | reverse complement strand
GCAGCTACCCTTTCTCTGCGTTCTTCAGTTTCCCTTCTGTTGAGTGTAAGGTTGGGTTGCGTCAAACGTTGTGCCATATCTACTATGAGCTTGCGGACCGAATAGCTGACATCCTTGACCACTTCCCTTCCAGTGTTAGCTATGGCTACCTGGGCCTCGTCAAGGCTGTAAAACTTCTGAAGCTTGCCAACGGAAAGTTCTTCTTTTGATGAGAGTCTGCGAACCACAACCCCTTTGTCCCGTTCTTGGAACAAAAGTTGTTTGTTAGCCACGATCCCATTCTGAAGCGCGGTCCGAAGTAACTGGCTAATCTGTTCTGGAATGGCCTCAGAGAAGTTTTCCTTTTCTAATATCTTGTATGCGTCACTGCTGATTTGGATGCCAAGCATGTTTTCAAAATTCTTTTTTTCTTTCCAGATCAAATCATGAGGCGAAACGGGTTCAGGAACAGGTGCGTTGGCACCAGTTGGTGTTGCATGATCCTTTCCGTTGCCAGGTTGTTCTTGGGCGGTACCACGGGACTTGCCTCCCGAGGCAAGGTTTCTCATATGTTCAAAAGCCTGTGCAATGCTGTTGGCAAGCTTGGCCGACAGCCCATCGTCAAGATCATAAATGCTCAGTGCTGATTGGGCAGCCTCTTCCCGCTTGGTTTGAGTGGCTTCTTTGTCCTCAATCAGAAAGTCCTTTGGCGATTTGATATCCTTTTGGACCACATCACCAGCCTGATACCGTGGAACAGTCACCAAGAGATTGGGAAAGAGGAGCAGGGCAATAAGAAGACTTGTCCCAAACAACAGAAACAACATGGTTTCTGAACGGTGATGGGTCTGTTCAAGAAAGGCCACACTGCTGTCTTTCCTCTTTTCACTATGATTCTTGTGCTTCATTTCATTTTCGCCCGATTAACGTGGTCGATCCGCTGTTTGTTGTTCCTCAAGGTCTTCATAGGCCTTGATAATATCTTGGACCAATCGGTGTCGGACTACGTCCTTCTTAGAGAAGAGTACAAAGCGTATCCCCTCAATATTTTGTAGGATAGATTGTGCCTGAACAAGACCTGAAACCTTGCCGTCGGGCAAGTCAGTCTGGGTGATATCACCGGTAATAACTGCCTTTGAACTGAATCCGAGGCGTGTCAGGAACATCTTCATCTGTTCTGGGGTTGTGTTTTGGGCTTCATCCAAAATAACAAAGGAGTCATTGAGGGTCCTGCCTCTCATAAACGCCAGTGGGGCCACTTCTATGGCACCTTGCTCAATGAGTCGAGAAGCCTTCTCATAGCGCATCATGTCGTGGAGGGCATCGTAAAGCGGTCTCAAATACGGATTGACTTTCTCGTAAAGGTCTCCAGGCAGAAAGCCAAGTCTCTCCCCGGCCTCTACAGCAGGACGGGTTAGGACAATGCGATTGACATGACCTTTTGCAAGAAAAGAAACTGCCATGGCCATGGCCAAGTAGGTCTTGCCGGTACCGGCAGGACCTATACTAAAGACGATGTCATACTTCCGGATAGCGTCAATATATTTCTTTTGTGACAGACCCTTGGGTGTAATAGGCTGCTTCTTAGAGGTGATGTAGACGGTATCCAGGAAAATATCCTTCAGCTTAACGCGATCATCACTGCTCAGTATGCGGATGGCATGGTCAATATCACTTTCGTAAATTGGATACCCTTCCTCAACCATGCCATACAGTTCTTTAAGTAGCTTCTCGACAAGCTGTGTAGTGATTGCATCCCCGTGGACACTCACGGCATTGCCCCTAACGTGGATCTTGATATCTAGGGCGTCTGCTATCTGCTGGATATGCTGATTGCGTTCGCCAAACAGGCTTTTTGCCGCAAGATTGTCGCTAAAGGTAATCTTGAGGCCCTGGGAATCAGCAGTTTCCGGTTGGGGAGGAACCGTTCGTGTCTTCATGGTGAGGATTGCACATATAACACTTTGGAACACCTTTGCAAACCACAAAAGCAAGGCCACGTCGCCCCTTGCTTTGATGGAAAAACCCCTTGACTTGAAAGCAGCCATTTGTTACAGCGTCAACAACTTGAAATCCTAATAAAAACGCAGACATCCATGAATATCCTTGATATACTGATTGCCGTTATTGTTGGATTTTGCCTTATTCGCGGCATTTTCAGGGGAATTATTAAGGAACTGACATCCATTGTCGGCGTTTTTGTCGGTTTCTTTGTCGCTTTCAGCTATTATCCGATTGTGGCACAAGTCCTCTCTCGTTTTATCGCCAACAAGTCCTTCTTGAATATCGTCAGCTTCTTTTTGGCTTTCACAGTCCTGTTTCTTGCCGTGGGACTGGTAGGCGTAGTTCTTAAACACTTATTCAAGGCCGTTGCTCTGGGCTGGGCCGACCACGTCTTCGGTGCCACCTTTGGCCTTGTGAAGGCTGTACTTATTGTGTCCGTTCTGCTGGTTCCCCTTACTACCTTTCTTCCCCAGAAATCCCCTGTCATGAGAGATTCTTTCCTGGCACCTTATGTAAGCCTTATCTCCGAAAAGATGGTCGCCGTCGTACCAACGGAAATGAAAGAAGAATTTGGCGATAACGTCAATGCATTGAGGAAAGCTTGGAAAAACCTATAGTTTCGCTGCCTGCCGGCTTTGAAGGCCTTATTGCCTTGGTCGAGATTCTGCGAAGCGAAGACGGTTGCCCTTGGGACCGTGAGCAGACACCGCGCCAAATCAAGGCCTATCTGCTGGAAGAGGCTTATGAAGTTCTTGAAGCCGTTGACTCGGGTAACTACGGAGAGGTGCGTGATGAATTGGGCGACCTTCTCTTTCACATCGTTTTTCTGGCACGCATTTTTGAGGAGGAAGGGAATTTCAACATGGAAGCGGTGGTGGATAGAATTACCGCGAAAATGATTCGACGTCATCCACATGTGTTCGCAAA
>JAQYVR010000043.1 GCA_030145395.1 Desulfobacteria bacterium | reverse complement strand
AGGCTACGTCCAAACCGCTCATTCAGGTAACGCCTCCACAGCTGTCACCTTTAGCCTTGGAGCTCATAGGCAGGAAGGGCTTAGCAGGGCAAGTAGCTCAAGACCAACCCCACCATATTCATAAGATAGAGCAGACTCAAGGCGAAGCGGGGATAATGCCGATTTATTCTGGGCCATGGGGAAGATTCCGTCGCCTGATTGCCTACTACAAGGATTGTGTGCGCGGTGAGGAGGGGGCTGAGGCTATGGCAGACGCCAATCAAACCCTCAGTCGCTTCCTTTACTTGAGGGAGTCGGGTTTATGGTATCCCCGACCAGGTTTGCCGTGGCGGATTTCATTGCCATTGGGCGATCACTTGGGGCAGTTCGTAAGCAACATCCACTCGGCCGGAGAGGGTGGCGTTGTAATGCTCGGCTATCCCGTGCATGCCGTCTGCGTCTCGCGTGAGGGCGAGCCTGACAGTGCATTTCTCCAACCGGTGTTCCAGTATTTACTCACTCCCACATTCACCAATGGTGCCATGGTCCTGACAACAGAAAACCCACGGCCCGATATCAACCTCAACTGGTTAGAATATAATATCCGACAGCCGGAACGGCGGCGTGCTTTTCTATCGGCCTGTGGATTTATCAACCGCCGAAGTCAGTATGATGAGGCCGCCAACATGGGAGAAGAAGAGAGTCTTGCTGGGTTAGACGTTTTGGCTGCGACACTCACGGCATTCATGGCCGACCAAGTCAGGAATCCCTTACGCCTTGACATCATAGAGGACATACCTCTCAGTTCGCCTTTTGAGACTGGCATTTACAACCGAGTGGTGCTCATGCTCGGAAAGCGCACACAGTACCACAAAACCTTGCTTAACGAATTATCAGCCATAGAAAAGGCGACGGATAATGAGCTTAACCGCTCGGCTCTCAGACACATTTTTCGGGGAAACCCAAAAGCGATGCCGTTAGAGTACGAGGAGGTCCCTCATGAGGCCATTGTAGTCGACACGGATCCTTTGAATGCGGAACAGCGCAAATCCGTCGCCTTGCTGCTCAGGCAGGGTATCTCAGTTATAACTGGGCCCCCTGGAACAGGGAAGAGCCAAGTTGTTTGTAGCACGGTGGCCAATGCACGTCTTCTTGGCCAGACTGTACTTTTTGCCAGCCGCAACCACAAAGCTATAGATGCAGTAGTGTTTCGCTTGAACGATGAGGAAAGAGGAGCGCTAATTATTAGGGCCAACTCTCGAGATAATAGTGCCGTTAATGTAACATTCTCTCATGCAATTCGCGCTCTTTTAGCCGATTCGTACGAGCCCGCGGTCCAGGACAAGCTGGACTTTGCCCTTAAAGAGATCAGAAGGTTACTTTCAGAAAGGGGAGAGAAAGCACTGTATGTCAATAAAATACAGCTTCTCCGTGACCAAATCGGAGAGTTCGAACAGCAGCAAAGCTATCTGTCAAAAGAACTGCCCAAGGAGGCGTTGGATCATATAGACGCCGAACCTGATAAGTTTCCACACCGTACCGTGAAGCATATTGCCAGAACCGTACATGCTATGAATCTCTCCGAATCGAACGCTTCGTTTGTGTCCCGTACCTTTCAGCACCTGAAGGCCTTGATCTTGATGCCTTGGTGTGTAGCTACGCGGTGGGCCTTGAAGAATTATTCAGGATTACCGAGTGTCCCTATTATTTGGGGGCCCAAGAAACTTATGAGTATGGTTGGTGACATGCAGGTACTCAAGAGGGCCGCAGACTATACTCGATTGCGACTTAAGACTATAGTCTTGGAGCCGAAGATCCGTGAACTTCCCCAATTAGAGCCTTTCACTTCGATCATCGAGACTCTCACTAAACGCTTGGTGGAGTTATCATCTGAAGCCTTGTCGCTGAACTTAACCAGCTGCAAAGGTTTACCACCGGATGCGGATCGAGAGGAACTCGCCGCTTTGCTGGCTGCCCTCAAGACCGTATATGCTGGCGTAGCCGACGGTCAGCTCCAGGAGCAAGCAAGAAGTCTTCTTGGAAAGCGGCTACCAATGCTACTATATCACTTCCCGTGCTGGGCGGTGACCAATCTCTCGATCGGATCGCGTATTCCACTCGTTTCCGGTATGTTTGATCTTGCAGTTATAGACGAAGCCAGCCAGTCAGACATTCCCTCAGCCATCCCTATTCTTTTCAGGGCGCAGCGTGCGGCTGTGGTAGGTGACCCTTTCCAACTCACCCATATTACCAAAATATCTTCCTCTCGGGACGCTATGCTGCGTAAGCGGGCTGGACTTAGTCAGCTTGAGGACCATCGATTCTCCCACAGCGAATTTTCGCTCTACGATCTCTTCACTCATACTAAGGGGGTATCCCCGGTCTTTCTGAGCGAAACCTACCGGAGCGTCGAATCAATTGCAGAATATTCTAATACAACCTTCTATAGTGGTAGGCTACGGGTGGCTACTGATGCAGCAAAACTAAAGGTTCCTCAAGGAGTTAAGCCTGGAATCCACTGGAGTGATATTGCAGGGGAGTTTATCGGTGGCAGAGGACAAGGTTGTTGCTGTCCGGATGAGGTCGTTGAAGTGGAAAAAATTGTCCGGGGAATTCTTGAAGACGGTTCGTTTCGAGGAACTCTGGGAGTTGTCACTCCGTTTCGTCAGCAAGCTACCAGAATACGGGATGCCATCTTTGAAAACGAAATCCCCTGGCAGGTTCTTGATGCGGCCCAGGTGGACGTGAATACTGCCCATGGCTTTCAAGGCGATGAACGGGATGTAATACTATTCAGTCTCTGTGGTGGACCAGAAATGCCTGCCACGTCAATGGGTTTTTTGCGACAAACAGGGTATCTCTTCAACGTTGCCGTGAGCCGTGCTAGGGCCATCTTGCACGTGGTTGGCAATCGCAAGTGGGCCTTGCGTTGCGGCATCCGACACATCGAAAACCTGGCCAAGCAGCGGCAGGTTCAGAGATCACAAGGGCAGAAATCACCCTGGTATCCGCACGAATCGCCATGGGAGCAGAAGCTTTACGAAGCGCTCACGGCTAAAGGGCTAAATCCGAGACCCCAGCATCCGGTTATCGGCCGCCGCCTGGATTTGGCCCTGATCCGAAAAGGTAAACCATCTCTCAAGCTGGATATTGAGGTGGACGGTGATCGCTATCACCGCAATCCAGATGGGACCAGAAAACTTGACGACGTCTGGCGTGACATTCAGCTTCAGGGCATGGGATGGAAGGTCCTTCGGTTTTGGGTATATCAGTTGCGTGAAGACCTTGATAGATGTGTGAACAAAATTATAAAAGTATGGAGCGACCATGAATAAAGAAAATGAATCTCCCGAACAGAGTATGTCTTCTGCTGTAGCAACCCTGTCTAAGCAACGAATATCATTGGATCGCGCATTTCCCTCGCTGTGGATTCTGGGGGTCGGGGTAGGGGTGGTTATTTCCTTGCTTTTGGTATCAGGCTGGAAGATAGTTCATTTAGAGGCTGAGAAGGCTTATTTACAGGCCCAACGGACTGCCTTTGAGGAAAAGACCAGTCTTAACGATGAGATATTGATGCAGTTGCCGAACCTCATAAAGCAAAAGGACGCCCTCCAGAGGGATGTAATGA
>JAQYVR010000009.1 GCA_030145395.1 Desulfobacteria bacterium | reverse complement strand
CCTCTTCCCAGACGGTATAACAACATCACCTGGGCCTTCAGCAGACGGATGCTGAAGACCGCTATCTGGATCAGCAACACCGATGATATCTATCCGGTTGTGGTCGGCAACTTCGGCTGCGGGCCCGACTCGTTCACCTTCCCGCTGCTGCAGGAGATATTGGAGCACAGGCCAAGTCTGATTCTGGAGTTTGACGAGCATCGAGCGGATGCCGGGCTGGTTACGCGGGTTGAGGCCTTCGCCCACCGGGTGGCAAGCTGGCGGCGGTGCGAACAAATGCAGAAAAGCAAGGACGAGGTTGGCAGAAAGGGTTCTGGTCGAAAAAAACCGGATACCCGGGTCTCGACCCATGATGAGAAGACGGAGTATATAATACCCTACTTTTCAGACCATGCCCGCGCCTTTGCCGGCGCCTTCGGGGCCAAAGGCATCAAGGCACGCGTCCTGCCCCTGCCTGACCACAATTCGTACGAGGCCGGGGTGGAGTTTTCGGGCGGCAAACAGTGTCATCCGTTTCAGCTCATTGCCGGCGATCTTGTCAATCTGGCCCGGGCAAATGACCTGCCGCAGGGTGCCAGGTACCTCCTGCCCATTGTCGAAACCAGCTGTCTGATCTCGCAATATGTACCCACGATCCAGCTCTACATGGATAAGTTGGGGAGGGGTGACGTCAGGGTTGTCAGCGCCAATTCGCTTGGACTTCTCGACAAGTTCGGGCCGATGTTCGTGTTCAACTTAGGCAAGGCGCTCCTGGGCATTGAGTACCTGTCGCGGCTCAGGTTCGAAATGCGGCCCTATGAGATAGAAAAAGGCTCTGTGGATCAGGCCTATTTTGCCGGCCTGGAAACCATCTACCGGAGTCAGCTTGAGGAAAAGACCAACCAGGGGATACCGGAAGCGGCCCTGGCGCTTGATGCGGTAGCTACAAGAGACAGGGGCTCCAAACCGGTAATCGCCATCACCGGCGATATTTACACCCGGGTCAACCCGGCGGCGAACGGCGGACTGTTCAAGTTGCTGGAGGACCTCGGCTGCGAGGTGTGGCCGTCGCCGACCCTGGTGGATGTCATCATGACCGGCCAGGAGATCCTCACCCGTCAGTACTGGCAGGAAGGTAAACCGCTGGATATGGTGTCGTCCTGGGGGCGGGTGCTGGTCAACAATTTAGGAGCCAGCAATGTCATCAAGAGCTTCGAAGGACGGCTTGCCAATCTCATGGAACCACATGCCGAGGAGGTCCTCAAGTACACGGACGGAATTTTGCCCGGCGAGCCGGAGCTGCTTGTTATCCTGAATGTCGCCAAGCATGTCGATTTCGCCAACAAGGGGGTAGACGGCATTTTGAATGTTTACTGTCTGAACTGTTTGGTCGGCACGGCGACCACCTCGCTTTTCAAGCGGCTGGCCGAGCGCACATCCGGGGTACCGATGATGCCGCTGGTCTTTGACGCCATGGGCGGCACGCATGTAAAAAACAGGGTGGAGGCCTTTGTCCATCGTGTTGAACGCAACCGCGAGGAGAAACTTACCGCCCCGGGGGCGGTGAAAACCTGGGCGACCGACGACCCGGCCTCCAGCCATGTGGCCCGCCTCATGGAACTGTTCGACAATAAGCTCTTTGACGTCAGGATGCCGAATATGAAAATGCCGGAGATGAAGATCCCCGATCTGCGGTTGCCGTCCATGAAAATGCCCCAGATGAAGATTCCACAGATGTGGCTGCCCGAAGGACTGTGGGACTGGAAAAAGAAAAAGGAACCGAACGGGAAAAAAAGGAAAAATAATTAACATTTCTTTTTGCTGGGCCGCTTCCTCAAACACTGCCGACCAGTTGTTCCTGACATGCATGTGGTGCCTTTTGCGGTGACCAGATGACTAATTCCCTACCAGTTTCTGGGCATATGCCCAGCTTCCCCGGTGTTTGAGTCAGATGTATTCTGTCGTAATGATCCTTCCCCAAAAGAGTGGACCCTCAGTTAAGTCGTTGTTATGAAAACGACAGGAGGGAGAAATGAGTGTTCAAAACCGAAGAAAATATGATTCAGATTTTAAAAGAAATGCCGTTCAGCTCACCGAGGAACCAGGGCGAACAGTACGAGAGTTAGCTGAGAATCTCGGAATAAACAGTGATCTCATCTATCGTTGGCGCCGGCAGCAGCGAGACAATCCAGACTTGGCTTTTCCTGGTAATGGGAAAAT
>JAQYVR010000275.1 GCA_030145395.1 Desulfobacteria bacterium | reverse complement strand
GGTGACGTTCACGCCATCTGAAAAGTGCACCATCTTAAACGGGATCAATCCCTGGTCGTGGTACATGCAGACCACCGCATCCCATTTCCCTCCCAGCGCTTTATAGAAGAGAGTATCCGGTGGATGAGGCCCGGACACATTCATGTCTGTGTCCCTGGCCTTTTCGATAGCCGGGGAGATTACGCCTCTCTCCTCGTCTCCGAAGAGTCCTTCCTCCCCTGCGTGGGGGTTCAGGGCAGCCACCGCAAGTCTCGGCTTGGGGACACCAAAGGCGTTTCTAAGGGCTTCGTCTGTAATACGGATCGTCTTAAAGACCGACTCGGTGGTCAGCCTTCCCGGAACCTTGGCCACTGGCATGTGGATGGTTACCAGTGCCACCCTGAGCCTGCTTCCGGCCAGCATCATCACATAATCGGAAGTCTTGGTATGCGCCGCCAGGAGTTCAGTGTGGCCCTCAAAGTCTTCTCCTGCCATATGCATTGCCATCTTGTTGATGGGACAAGTCGCGAGGCCGTGGACGCGCCCTTTCATGGCCCAGTCGATACCCCGAGTGACGTAGGACACCATGGCACGGCCGGTCTCTTTGGTCGGGTGCCCGTACTTGAGCAGACTGTGGTCCAGATCAGAGAGCCCGATTACATCGATGCTACCTGACTCGTAGAGCCCGGCCTCAGGGGCATCCACAGGGCAAATCTTGAGTCCGGTCTTCAGCCACTGGTTTGAAGCTGTTACAGCCGCTACATCGCCGAGAATCAGGGGGCGGCAAGTCTCATAAAGAGATCCTTCAGTAAGGGCCTTTGAAATGATCTCCGGCCCGATGCCGACAGGGTCTCCCATTGTAATCCCTATGATGGGTCGTTCTTCTGTGCTCTTCATTGCTGGATGGAAACTTACCCGGTGCCCAACACTTGTGACGTTATTTATGGATAGAAACTAGCTATAGGCTTCGCCTGCAAATGTCAAATTTGTGTCCTGTCCGATGGATTCTGTGTCGTGTGTAGTGCCCTGGATTGGGGGCAAAAATTTTATTCCGGTAAAAACAAAGTGTTATGCAGTGCCTCCGGTCCTTCGGTACAATTTGGAGAAAATAGTAACAAAAAGGAGAAAAACAGAGCTTTTCAGAGAAAGAGGAGGTGTTCAAAAATGACTGTGAAATAGGCCAAGGCTTTAGAATACCGTGGTAAACCAGCGATTTGAGGAAAGGCTGAACTGTAGAGCTTCTTAGCGAGCGGTCATCTATAACGGAATTATATTACATTGTTATAGAATGTTGAAACAAATTTCACGAAGTGTTCGAGACTGCAGTAGTCTCGGTTTGACAACCCCTCGGCGATGTTTTAAAAGCGGCACACCTTACAAGGCAGAGAATCACCCTTTCTCTGATATCCGACTAAAATCCAACAAAATTGCATTTTTTAGCCGAATCCTACATGGTTAAAGGGCGTCTGTAGATTGACCGAATCGCTCTCTTTTTTCGAACTCTTTTGTGGCAGCTTCTATCCTTGTAGTGCGCCAGGAATCTCTTAAGGTAGCTTCATGCAATCTGCCTGGAATCAGGTCAAAACCCTAATCCATAAAAAGTTGCCCCACCATACTTTCATGGTCTGGATCGACCCCTTGGAGTTTATAGACATTAGGGAGGATGAGTTCGTATTGGGTTGTCCCAATACCTTTGCCAGAAAGTGGGTAATGAGTCATTATATCGACTTGATCAAGGCAGAGATTGAAAGTGTCTGTGAGATAAGTTGCCGGGTTACTCTGGAGATCTCAGATGGAGACAATGGTAACGGTGACAGCCATCTGGATAAAGAACAGCTTCCCCTTCCCAATGTTTCGAGGCGGCAACACGAGCAATCTCTTTTTCACCAGGACTTTACCTTTGAGCAATTTGTCGTGGGTAACTGTAATAGTTTTGCCTATGAAGCCGCTTTGGCTTCGGCAAGTGGAGGCGATGCCTACAGGGATGCCCTCTTTCTTTTGTCACAGACGGGTCTTGGCAAGAGTCATCTTTCCCAGGCCATAGGTACCCGCATCCTGCATGAGAATTCCTCCATCCGGGTCTGCTACGTGACGGCAGAGGATTTCACCAACGCCATGGTTTACGCCCTCCGGCATGACAACATTGAGCAGTTCAAGGAGAAGTATCGGAGGCAGTGTGATGTGTTGCTTCTGGAAGACGTACAGTTCTTCGGTGGGAAGGAGAAGACCCAGCACGAGCTGGGATATACTCTGGACGCCTTACTTGCCGCAGGGAAGAAGCTTATCTTCACAAGTACTCACCTGCCTGACGATATTCCCAAACTGGATGGAAAACTCTCATCGCGGCTCTCTTCGGGTATTATATCTAGTATAGAGTCACCCGATTACGATACTCGCGTGCGTATTATCGAGAAAAAGGCCGCCTCGAAATCGCTTAAGATCCCGCGGGACGTAGTCGAGTATCTTGCCAGCGAGCTTACCCAGAACGTAAGACAGCTCGAAAGTGGGCTGATTGGCGTTGCGGCTAAGGCTTCGCTTCTTAAGCTGCCCATAGATGTTAAACTGGCCGAAAGCGTTGCCAAGAATATTGCACGACGGTCTCGGAAAGTCACTACAACCAGCATTCAAAAACTGGTTTGCAAACATTATAAAATCAGCATGGAGGAACTCCTGTCGCCGTCTCGTAAGCGGAGCATTTCCCATCCAAGACAGATTGCAATGTACTTGGCCCGCCGTTTTACCGGCGAATCTTTCCAGGCGATTGGCCGAAGTTTCAATCGCTACCATTCCACCACACTTCATGCCATCGGCACCGTTGAAAGGCTCATTCGAGAACAGGGCGCCATACAGAAACATGTGGAGTTCCTATCCAGGAGGCTGGAGTCGGGCGATCTTTGATTTGTTATTACGGATCGCCCATAGATCCCTTTAAACAATTCCGTTCAAAATAACAGCACCCATTTAACCGGTACAAGTTGTATCTCAAAAAGGAAGTCTGGGGTCGGCGGCGAATTTTTTAGTCTTCACCCATAATAAAACCCTCGAGACGATATAACGACCCCGGCCCCGGATTTCCCCCAGCTCACATTCCACCACAAGGTCTTCTCTTCTTGCATGCCAATCAGTACCGGAACAACCTTTCTGGATTCACCATTCACCGCCTTCCAGAACATAGACAGCCAAACATTTTCAAAAGTGACGATACCGGGGAGGAATGCTGGAAAAGAGTTGGCCCGAAATATCTAAAGGTTTGGGCAAAGAGCTTGAGGTATTTTCGGCTTCCGATATGCCGGATAGTGTAAAGAAGTCGTGAATCAAGGTGTCGGAAAAAGCTACTCGCGTTCGAGATGTGGCGATTCCGATGTAACCTGATGTTTTTATAAGCCAAATTATATGACCGATTCCATCTCAAGTTGGAGGGGCTGATGAGTTACGATTGGGCCTCGCTATCTTCAGGGTGAGCAATGGTCGGGAGTTCTAACCCTCTCACTTCATTCTTATCACACACTACAAAATGACCCCCTGAAACTGACGCCGTTCGTCTATACAACCTTCACGCAGTTCGGGACCTTTTCCATGACACATTGACACCCGAGCGCCTTTGTCTTAAGCTGCCCTCACCCAAAAGGAAGTTCTTCCGCACTTCGCCCTCTGATATCATTTAAACGAGGGGCTGTGTGCTTTGCCGGCACCCGGGGCCAGATTGTCGTTCTGCCGGGAATTATTACTAGATTTGCGATAAACCTTAGGATGGTCTTATGATTACAATTGTTACAGGTCTTATCCTACTGTTATTCTTTCTGGCCTCTGCCATACGGATCCTCAGGGGAACCGTTGGAAATCTCATCTATACTGCATGGGTTAAGAATCAAAAGCAAAAAGGTAGCGGTTATGACATCTGTTATTAAGTATTATGACAGAATCGACTCGGTTGCCGTAATCGGCAACTATCTGCCCCGCCAGTGCGGTATCGCAACCTTCACCTTGGATCTGGTTGAAGGCCTATCAGCGGAAGCCCCCGATATTTACTGCTGGGCGGCTGCCATGAATGACAAACCGGAGGGATATCCATATCCAGAAAAAGTGCGCTTTGAGATCAACCAGAACATGTTGACCGATTATAGTGTCGCATCTCAATTTCTCAATATCAGTCAGACGGATATTGTCTGCGTGCAGCATGAATACGGTCTTTTCGGAGGTCCGGCCGGCAGCCATCTGCTGAAACTATT
>JAQYVR010000230.1 GCA_030145395.1 Desulfobacteria bacterium | reverse complement strand
GCAGCTCCTGCCGATAAGGCAAGACGAGATTGGAACGCCCGGGGGCCACCTCCATGAGCTTGATACCCACAAATTCGACGACAGGATTATTGGCAAGCCTCTTTTTGATCCCATCCTTCTGTAGCTTGGTCAGCTCCCTCTGTTCCTGGTTAAAACTGTTCTTCTTATCTGAGCTTGGCACTCTATCCCCCACTTGGTTTGTCGTCTATGGAGTTGCAATCGTCTGGGCCATAAGCCACCCGGTGTCGAGTTACGAGGCGCTATGCATCTGGCGTATGCCCGACAGAAGAAAAGGTGATGGTAATCACGACCTGGTCATGTTCGTCCCGGGTTATATCGATAACGCCTCCATGTTTGTGAATCACCACTTTGGTCAACGGCAACTGCAGGTCAGCCTCCCCGAGTTTATCGCTAACGAAGGGATAGAAGAAGTGATCCGTGTCGTCGTCCGCCACATGAAGCGCAGGATAACAGAGCTGAACAACTGCTGCACCATTGTATGTCGTGCTGACCCGAAGGCAGGATTGCTCGGGCATATGGCTGCAAGCGTTCTTGAGTATGGTTTCCAAAGCGTTGCGCAAATGGCTGCGGTCGGCACGAATAAAAGGAAGTTCCTCGTCCAGTTGCAGATCGAGCCTGATTCCTTGGCTGCCACACTTATCCTCGGAATCGCTGATGACCTCCTGCAAAAGCTTGTTCAGATCAACGTCTGAAAACTCAAGAGTGACTGGGCGTATGTAGGAGAGAATCATCTTGAGGATATGCTCCAACCGGCCCACCTCTTTAACGATAATCTCAACCTTACTCCGTTGAGCATCTTTCGGATCCATCTCCTGGAGCAACCTTCTGGCGAAGCCCCCAGCCGAGGTTAGAGGATTGCGGATTTCGTGTGCCAGCCTGGCAGAAACATTGCTTAGAGTTTTGAGCTCTTCGGTTTGAATGATCTGCTCTTGTAACCGCTTCCTCTCACTCACGTCTACCATGATACCATCCACCGCCTGCACCCTGCCCTCCCGGTCAGTTAAGGGGATTGCATGGTTAAGCAGAAATACTTCCCGGCCGTCTCGGCGATTGCCTCGGTACTCGAGGAGAAATTCCCTACCCTCTGCGAGACAGGCCCTCAGTTGTTTGGCAACCTTCTGCTGATCCTCCGGATGTGCGATTCTGGTCCAGAATTGTCTGTCTGCTATTACCTCTGTGGGTGTGTATCCGAGGATTTCCTCAACAACCCTGTTAACATAAACGGTAGTTCCATCTGGTTCAATACGATAGACAACCAGAGGGGCATTTTCCACCAGCGCCTCATATTTCTCCTTCTCTTCCACGAGCTCTTGTGTTCTCGCCTCTACTCTCTCTTCCAAGGTAATGCAGTATTCTTGAATCTCTTGTCTTGCCCTGTTGAGGGATTCGAGCATGTCATTGAGAGAACTGGCCAGGGTGCCGATCTCATCCCGCCCTGGCACAGAAATTCCCCGGACCCGTTCGCCCGCAGCTATCTCTCGCGCCGCCACAACGATGTCACGTACAGGGCGAAGAAAGACCGTCACCACCCAAACAATAACAATGGACGACAACAGCAGGGCTGCCACCATAACAGCAAACATCTCGATTCTGTTTTCGGCCAACTCGGCAAGAGTGGCAGATCTGTCAACGCTGATCTCCACCACCCCGATACTCTTCCCGTAAAAATCCTTCAATGGCCCCAGGAAAAGAGCCAGGCCAGTAGCATCGGGCGGGCTAATCAATATTTCTGGATTCTGAGTTCGAAACACCCTGCCGCAGATCTCGTCACTTGATATTTGTAAGCTAGCCGAGGAGGCTGTTAGTGTATAAAAGCCTCCAGTCCCGTGGATTGGAATGAGGAGGGCAAGATCCATGTCATATCGACGCTTGAGGGAATCCAGAAAAGGACGCTCTACCGAGTACCCGATCTCAAAGGTTCCGATAACTTCATCTTGATAGAAGACTGGCACCACACCCCTAACCCCGAATCCGGTGGTACCTCGCTCCAACCCAGCAATTCCTTGGCCTGTCTCCTCAACCTTAGTAATTGTGTGACGAAAGGATGCCATGGCCTCGCCGGATTGATACATCCGATGAAGTCGCAGAAAAGACGTGGCTGGTTTAGTGTGGAAGTGAAATTGTTTTACATCAAACTTATCGTTCAGAATCTCGTAAGAGGGTAGCAATAAATCAATGAGTGCTCTAGTATCTTTGCGGGCAAATGCCTCTTGCACTAGCGGCGACTTGGCTACCTGGTAGGCCAGACTCAATGCCGATTTTTCACGATCCTCCACCTGATCCGAGAAAGCTTGGTAGTAGTCGAACAGTTTTTTCTGTTCTTGGTTCTCGATTATTTTTCTCTGGGTATTGAGGCCCAAAAGGATAAGGGTGGTGGTCCCCACGAAGGAGAGAAACAAAAAGGGAATGAGTAGTTTCCATTTCAGGCTAATGTCATGAATTTTTCTCAGATCCACTCCCGTGTCTCCTGCCGCCTCTTGTGCAGCCCACCTAGCCCGGATGTTTCATGAATCGCCGTCGCGAGACCGTGGAGAAGGGTGTGCAACAATGATAACAAGAACCTAGAGCTCGGCGGCAATTATATTTCCGATCATATCGCCTGTATCTTCGGCTGAAAGGTGGGCAAAACGTTCGGGTGGCACAGGTTCGAGCACCCTTATACTCATCTTCTGGCCGCCGTGAAAAATCATGCTGTGCTTGGGCAGGACGTCCTTTGTGCCGCTGATAACAACGGGAAGAATGGGAATCTTCATCTTTTTGGCCAGGGTGAACGCCCCCGACTTGAGCGGTTTCAGGCGTCCGGTTTCTGACCTTGTGCCTTCTGGAAAGACAAAAAGAGAGTTGCCTTTGGCCAGTGCCTTTTCACAATCGACAAACATTTTCGCGATGCCCTTTTTATCTCCCCTCTCTAGCTTAATGTACCGGTTCAGATACATGTTCCAGCCGATGAAGGGAATCTTGAACACCTCTGCCTTTGACACCCACTTGAATGGAAAAAAAAGGCTGAAGGCCATCAGGATATCCAGTGTGGATTGGTGGTTGGAGACAATGACATAGCGATCCCGCATCCGTATTGTGCTTCTTCCTTCAACACGAGCCGACCCGGCGGGCATGGCCCGCAGGTAAACCAAGGCCCAGAAGGAGGAAAACAGGTGGAGCAGCACCAAGCGGTTATCAAACAGTACAGTAAGAAGCCATATGACCAGAGCGACGCAAAAAAACAGCGCGGAGGTTGCAACGACAAAGGCGATAAAAAAAACGGTAACGATTCGATTCAGCATTTCTAATCACAAATCAAATGGTAAAGAAATTTTCTAAAAAATATTTGTGAATACGTGGATCACTCGTCAATTCA
This sequence comes from Desulfobacteria bacterium, assembly GCA_030145395.1. Lineage (GTDB taxonomy): Bacteria > Desulfobacterota > Desulfobacteria > Desulfobacterales. Next base: position 246 of record JAQYVR010000230.1, on the reverse strand, counting down.
GGGTGGAATGTCAGGACAAGAACATTACTTTCCTGCACCATTATTGGGTTCCCGCGTAACTCCATCAAAACTTCAACCTGTGAACCAACATTGCTAATCTTAGGCGCTCTAATGAACACCGTCTTGAACCTCGCAGATCCCTTCAAAAATGGCACATCCACATGGGTTATAAACGAGTCGACTTGCCTGCCGTAAGCATTCCGAGCAACCGAAATGTCAATGAGTTGCAAAGGCTCTATCCGCTGA
>JAQYVR010000133.1 GCA_030145395.1 Desulfobacteria bacterium | reverse complement strand
AAAGGCAATTCCAAGGGGAATCAGACCTGCCAGCAGAAACACCGTCATCCAGTCCACGGCACGGTAGGCCTCGTCTATAGAAAGAACGCCGGTGATAATCATGCCCAGCGCCCCGGACATAAGTGCCACGGAGAGCTGTACCTTGAATACGGTTATCTGGAGCAGGGCTACGGCCAACCAGGTTATGGCCAGTTTTGCCTTCATGGGCCGCAAGATCTCTCCCTCCAGAGGGGTCGCAAAGCTCAGTGCCCTCGGTTGAGGATGGTTCTTCAGGATATGAAATCTTTCCCAGGGCCCCTGCAGGAGCAATGTATCTCCCATCCGCATGCGGATGTGGGTTAGACCGCTATAATAGATTCTGTTGCCCTTGAATAACGCTACGGGGTTGACCCCATAGAGTTCCTTGAAATTGACTTCGCTCATCGTTTTCCCAATGAGTTCGGAGCGCGGAGAAACGATGGTTTCTGCCATGCCGGCACTGGTCCTGGAAAGACTTTCAACGAAGACCTCCAGGCCATCCTTGATCTGCCAGCCGTATTCCTGGGCCAGTTTCTTGACGTTTTTCTCCTTTCCGACAACGGCAATGTCATAACCCGGGAGAATCTCGTCGATGCTTCGTGGCACCCAGTTCTTTTCTTTCTTCACGGCATCGCTGATGGCCACCACGGTGACGAGGAATTTCTGTCTCACGCCCAGTTCCTGCAGGGTCTTCGGCTCTTTAAAGTCTTCGGGAACGCGTAATTCAAAAACTGTACCCAGAGCCCGGTATTCCTCCATCAAAGCTGCAGTGACCCCCTTGTCTGCCTCCCCTTCAGCCCCGGGCAAGATAAGCTTTCCGAACAGAATAAAGTAGAGAATGGCACTAGATAGCAGGCAAATGCCGATGGGGGTCTGCGTAAACAGGCCAAAAGGTTCGAGCTTCTCACCACCCAGCACCATCAGGTCGTTTAACAAGATCGTAGGGCTGGCACCCACCAGGGTGAGGGTGCCACCGATAATGGCACAGAACCCCATGGGCATGAGGATCCGCGAGACCGGCACTTCCATTCGTTTTGCAATTCGTTCGGCAGCAGGCAGGAAAAGGGCTGCCGCGCCAATATTCTGCATCATGCTGGAGATGATTCCTACTGTCCCGGAGATCAGGGTAATGATTCTCTTCTCACTCCTCCCTGCCAGTTTGATAATGGGGCCTGCCACCTTGTTCATGACGCCAGTCTTATCCAGCCCAGCCCCGATGATGATCACCGCGATGATAGAACACACAGCGTTACTACTAAGGCCTACAAAGGCGTCCCCGGGAGAAACTATCCCAATCAAGGGCAGCATAACCATCATCATGATGCCAACCACATCTACTCTCACCCACTCAAAGACAAATAGAAAAATCACAAAGGCCAGCACAATCATAGTCAAAATCATCTCAGGTGTCATTCGCCACAATCCTCCCCTTTATTCGATATTACTAGTGTTGTACGTTACGGTTGTCATTGCTTTAACAGGCACTAATCTTTCCCCTTATTATCTTTCCTGAACCAAAAACACAACAGGAAGCCAAACACGATTAGAGCCAGACCAAAAAAGAAATGGGCATCCATGTCATCCTCCTTTTCCTAACGATCCCGACGTCAAAATCGGGCATCATTCTTGTGACGGAACAGTGCTGCAGTGCAACAATACAGAAGCAGAAAATCCAGCCCTGTCCCTTAAGGACGAAGCCAGACAATCTGCTTCCTTTGATCTACTTCTTGAAGGGTTTCTTCTATGTTGTCAAGGGTTTCTTCTATGTCGTCATGGAATATACGTAGATCGCCTGTGTTGCCCTTGCACCCTCCTCGGCTCTTTCTCCCGGCCGTTCTTCTTCTGAGTCTGAAACCACAAATTCGATATTCGGGAACTCCTTGTTGATCTCCTGAATGGCTTCATCCCTGTCACTGAACTTAACCGTATGAGCAAAGGAGACCCCAAGCCTCTCAGCCTCTTCGTGAAAGGTCCTCGCATTCTTTTCCGATAACTCCCGAAAATCCTGGGAGAGCTTCCTGTGCGAGGATGAAAACAGCCTGAATGTCTCACCGGACAAAGCAGCCGTGTTTAACGCCAGGATTTCATAGTGAAGTCTCTTAGCCATATCAAGGGCATAGTCTATGATTTCCCTGGAGAATGTGCCTTCCCGACCAACCACGAGAAGCTTCCCCGCTCTTTCTTCGGCCACCTCTGCGTCTGCCTGAAACAGTGCCTTAACATGCTCCTGCTCCCCCGCTTCAGCAAAGGTGACGGCCTCCTGGTACTTCTCCATGCTGGTCCCCACCTTGTTTGCCTTTCTCATCAATTTAGCAAGAAACCTTCCCATCTTCTGAAACCTCCTATTCTTTCTAATTATGCTTCAGTTCTTATTACCACCAGAGGAATGGACAGATGTTCTTTAATGTCAGAGGGTTCGTCTCCATCTTCGGCGAAAATACCGCGCTCTGAGTTCTCCTCCGGGGCTGTGTCATAAACCGTCAGCACGACGTCTCGATGTTCATTCACATAACGGACAATCTCTTCACCGGGGCACCCGGACCTCATGGTCATGTGACACGAGATGCCCGCCCTTTCTGATTCAGGAAAGAGCTTTTGGATGTTCTTTCTCGCCTGCGCCATGATCTCCGTAGCCATTTCATGTTCGCCTGCCTCTGCAAAGGTCGCTGCCACCATAGAATTCTCTATGAAACGCCTTGCTCGGCTAGCACCGTCTCGGGCCCTTTTCAGATACCGGCTATACTGCCCGGGCCTGATCACCTGAACCACCCGGAGTTCCGCACGCAGGCGCTCACAAAGTTCTACCGCATAGCGGAATACGTTCTCAGTCGGTTTGATGCCATCTACGGCAAGTAAAACCTTTTGCATCGTGCTTCCCTTTATGCGTGGAGCCTTGGGCGATGGTCGACTCTTGATTGATTTTTGCGCCGACTTTGTTTTTGCCTAGCTTTTCTGGTTCTTTTACCAGTGATATCGAGGGCCGTATCCGCTTCGCCGGCTTCGGCAAAGGTAATGGCCGTCATCAACCTGTCGAACTTACTGACGCGCGGGCTCTTTCTTTCCACGTTCATTCCCCTGACCTCGAGGGCCATGTTTACCTCTCCAGCCTCAGCAAAGGTAACGGCCGTCATCAACCTGTCGAACCAACTAATGTGTGGGCTTTGTCTTTCCATGTCGGTCTCTCCTTCGTGTTAGTGTTGTTCCGCTGTTGTCTGCTGAACATAGCATATCCCGTGCCACGTACACAGAATAGACTATAGGTGCGTGATATTACTCATGATTTGCGGCGCGAACAAGGAACTGATGGAAAGGGCGAGCCGTTACATTTCGCAACATCAACGGGTACTATGTGCCAATTACATGATATATCAATCTGTTATAAAGTGTTGCGTCAACACGGAGCTTGTTGCAAAGTGCAACGAAATGACACCTTTTATGATGGTGGCGACACGATTCTTCTCTTGCTACCCAAAGAGGGCATCTTGTATAGTGACAGAGGAGGGTGATCTACGCATGCGAATATTCAAGAAGGACGAGGAGCTCGAAGAGGATTTCAAGGAGATTGAGGAATTGCGGGAAACCGTGCTTGGGGCCAACATGCCACCCCACGTGGAAAAGGTAGCCCTGAAAGAACTGGAAAAGCTGTCCAAGACCGGCCCTTCCTCCGCAGAATACAGCATCGGCACGAATTATATCGACTACATGGTGCATCTGCCGTGGAACACGGTGACGGAAGATAACCTTGATATGAAGCGGGCCGAGTCTATTCTGGAAAGAGAACATTATGGCCTCACGGAGATCAAGGACCGTATCTTGGAGCACCTGGCCGTAAGAATCTTAAAGCTGTCACGAAGGCACCGAATATTGGTGGTGGACGACGAGAAGATGACCCGAATGAACCTGGAACACGTGTTTACAAAGGATGGGTACGAGGTGTTGACTGCCGCCAGTGGGATTGAGGCCCTGAAACTCTTGGAAGAAGGCAGCTTTGATGTCATTGTGACCGATCTCAAAATGGAAAAGGTTGACGGCTTGACGGTCCTGGAAAAGGCTAAGGCCAAAGACCCTACTACAGAAGTCATCATAATCACCGGTTATGCAACGGTGACCACGGCTGTCGAGGCCATGCAGAAGGGATCATACCAGTTTCTCGCAAAACCTCTGAAATTAGTCGAGGTCAGATCAACGATAGAAAAAGTGCTTATGAAGAAAAGGGCCCGATTGCAGTCCAAAGGGCCGGCCCTCTGTCTTGTGGGACCCCCGGGCACAGGCAAAACCTCACTTGGAATGTCCATTGCCCGGAGCCTTGAGAGGAGATTTACCCGCATCTCTCTTGCCGGCATGAAAGACGAGGCCCAAATCAGGGGGCATCGCAGGAGCTATGTGGGGGCCTTGCCAGGGCGAATTATCCAAGAAATCCGAAGGATGGAATTCAAGAACCCGGTCTTTATGCTGGATGAATTGGACAAGATCGGACAGGATTTTAAGGGCGATCCCGCTTCAGCGCTCCTGGAGGTGCTGGATCCCGAGCAGAATAGTCAGTTTATGGACCACTATCTGGACGTGCCCTTTGACCTCTCAAAGGTCATGTTCATTGCCACGGCCAATACCACTGACCTCATTCCGGGGCCGCTCTTGGACAGGCTGGAGGTCCTCTATCTTTCCGGATACACGGAAAAAGAGAAGCAAGAAATCGCCTACAGATATCTCATTCCCCGTGAAATTCAGGAGGCAGGGCTTTTCGATGCCCCCCCAGAGTTTACCACCGACGCCATTAATAGGATCATAAGAGAATACACCCGCGAGGCAGGGCTCCGGAACCTGCAGCGGCAGATCGCTTCTGTCTGCCGCAAGACCGCCCGGGATGTCTTGAAAAACGATGGGCATATGCCCGCAAAAAAGATCACGCCCGAAGTGATTGAGCAAATGTTGGGTCCGAGGAAATTCTACTTTGAAGTTGCCGAGGCGGAGGACAAGGTGGGTGTGGCCACCGGCCTGGCTTGGGCCGAAACCGGTGGACAGATTATTTTCATTGAGGCCACCAAGATGAGAGGAGAAGGCCATCTCCTGCTAACAGGTTCCCTTGGAAATGTGATGAAGGAGTCTGCACAGGCCGCCCTGAGCTACATTCGAAGCCATACCACTCTGTTGAATATCCCCGAAGATTTTTTCAAGGATCAGGATATACACGTTCACGTCCCTGCCGGGGCCACGCCCAAGGACGGCCCTTCAGCGGGTCTTGCTATCGCCATCGCCCTCATTTCGCTCCTTACGAACCGACCCAGCAGAAGGGATGTGGCTCTGACGGGTGAGCTGACTTTGAGTGGCATGATACTGCCGGTAGGGGGTGTCAAGGACAAGGCTTTGGCCGCTCACAGGGCCGGGGTAAAATGCGTGGTTTTTCCCGATAGAAACGATGCGGACTTGAGAGAGATTCCGGAAGAGATCAAGAGAAACCTGGAAATTATTACCATCAGAGAATTAATAGACATTGTGGACAAGGTTCTGAAAGAAAGGGCACCCCAGTGAACTGAGAATGCAAGCGCACCCTGGATGCCCGCAATAATCAGCCTCCCGGAAATTCGTGATTGGAGCCGGAAATCGCCATAAATAGGAACCGAGACATACGCTATGGCCCAGCGCCTGTCTTCGATCTCCCGGAGCGCGGCATGATGAGCCAAAAATGAGCATGGTGTCTTAAGGTTTACCAAACCAAAACGCTGCCATGGCCGTTTCTTCCGAATCACTCTTAGCCGTTTGTTCGGGCAAACTCCCCCATAAAATCGACCAGCACCTTCACTCCCTCCAGGCTTGTGGCATTATAGATGGAGGCCCGGCATCCGCCGACCGAGCGGTGACCTTTGAGTCCGCTCAGGCCATGCTCAAGGGCCTGCTGCACGAATTGTTTTTCCTGGTCCTCTGTAGGAAGTCGAAATGTAACATTCATCATGGACCGGCTTCCCTCGTCCGCCGTTCCTCTGTAAAACCCGGACTCATCAATCGTGCGATAAAGGAGACTGGCCTTCTCACGGTTGATTTGTTCCATTTTGTCAAGTCCGCCGATGGTTTCCTCCAGCCACTTCAGCACCAGTTGAACCGTGTAAACTGCAAAACAGGGTGGCGTGTTGAACATTGAGTTGTGCCCTGTGTATGTCGTATACTTTAGCATCGTGGGGAGGTCTTCAGGCACACGCTTCAACATATCGTCACGAATTATGACCAGTGTTGCTCCAGCCGGACCTAGATTCTTTTGGGCTCCAGCATAGATCAAGCCAAAGGGAGAGACGTCAAAAGGCCGACTCATGATATCCGAAGACATGTCGCAGACGAGGGGGACCCCGCCCGTGTCAGGAAAGGATGCCCACTGAGTCCCCTTGATCGTATTGTTGGAAGTGATGTGGGCGTAGGCAGCGTCAGGGCTGAATGAAATCTCCCCGGGTATATAGGAGAAACCTTTGTCCTCAGATGAGGCGACGACCTTCGCCGGCTTTCCTTGAATCGTGCATTCTTTTATTGCCTTTGTTGCCCAGGTTCCGGTGTTTACATAATCGGCCGACTGGCCATCAGGGAGCAGATTCATGGGAATCGTACAAAACTGCATACTTGCTCCGCCTTGCATGAATACTATATGGAAGTTCTCATCGAGTTCAAGGAGGCGTCTGACACGCTCTTTAGCGTCTTGAATAACCCCTTCAAACCATCTTGACCGATGGCTCACCTCCATGATGGACATGCCTGAGTCCTTGAAGTTCAGGAATTCCACCTGAATCTCCTTCAGGACCGGCAAGGGATGGGCCGCCGGCCCCGCATTGAAGTTATGGATTCTTCCTTTCATTTCAACCTCCTGCGTTCTGCGGCGAAGCTATAAGGAAAAGGCCCGAAGTGTCAAGGGGAAAACCAGGTGTTTTGGCAACCAGCCTCTTGACAAGCCGAGTGTTTTGAAAGTAAATATGCTCTATTAAAGAGTAAAAGAGGCCTTGAAGGAGACCGCAAATTGAAAGTTCTGGTGAGCGACAAGCTGGCAGATGTCGGCGTAAAGATGTTCCAACAGGCCCCTGGTATTCATGTTGACGTGAAGGTCGGCCTCCCGCCCGAGGAGCTAAAAGCCATCATTAAAGACTACGATGGGTTGGTCATAAGGAGTGCCACGAAAGTGACCAAAGAGCTCCTCAGTGAGGCTTCTCGGCTAAAGGTGATAGGGCGGGCCGGCATCGGGCTTGATAATGTGGATATTCCCACGGCCACCAAGCTAGGCATCGTGGTCATGAACACGCCGGGTGGAAACGTGGTAACCACGGCAGAGCATACCATTGCCATGATGCTCTCCCTCTCCCGGAACATTCCGCAGGCCACTGCATCCCTGAAAGCTGGTCGGTGGGACAAGAAGAAGCTGCAAGGTAGAGAGATCTTTAACAAAACACTAGGGCTCCTCGGTTACGGCCGGATCGGCAGTATTGTGGCCAGCCGGGCCAGGGGACTCAAGATGCAGGTAATTGCATACGACCCCTTTGTTAATAAGGATCTGGTGGAGCAGGCAGGTTTTGAGCTCGTCTCTTTGGAGGAACTTTATGGGCGTTCTGACTATATAACGATTCATCTGCCCAAGTCAGAAGAGACCGTAGACTTCCTTAACGAAGAGGCCTTTGACCAGATGAAGCCCGGCGTCATGATCATCAACTGCGCCCGGGGGGGCATTGTGAACGAAAAGGACCTGTGCGATGCCCTGAGTTCTGGAAAAGTTGGAGGTGCGGCCCTGGATGTCTTTGAGATTGAACCTCCGGCCGGGTCACCGTTGTTTGAATTCGATAATGTCATTTGCAGCCCTCATTTAGGGGCGTCAACAGCTGAAGCCCAGACCAATGTGGCTGTGGCCGTAGCCGAACAGATCATCAGTTACCTGCAGACCGGTACCATAATGAATGCCGTCAACGTCCCGTCGGTCAGCGGAGAATTGCTGGGCAAGCTTCAGCCCTATTTGACTCTTGCCGAACGTATGGGCTGTCTCCAGGCCCAGCTGGCCAAGGGGGCCATAAAGACAGTAACCATAAAATACCTGGGAGATTTCTTGGGCCTTGATATGATGCCTGTCACCACGGCCGCCTTAAAGGGGTTGCTTACGCCATTCCTAAAGGATGATGTTAATTTCGTGAATGCTTCCGTGATCGCCAAGGAGCGGGGTATCAAAGTCACTGAGTCGCGCAGCGTGGAGGCCGAAGATTTTACAAACCTTATCACGATTCACGTCACAGCTTCTCAAGACTCCAGTACGGTTTCCGGGACTATATTTGGCAAACAAGAGCCGAGAATCGTCAGGATCAATCGTTTCAGACTGGAAGCTGTACCCGAAGGGCACCTTCTCCTCATCTATAATGATGACCGGCCGGGAGCTATAGGCAGTATCGGAACAGTGCTCGGTCAACACAACATCAACATTGCCCGAATGCACGTGGGTCGGGAGACGAAGGGGGACCGAAACATGATTTTCCTGGATACAGATGCGCCGGCGCCACCGGAGACTCTCGAAGAGCTTAGAGCCCTGCCCACAGTGAAGTCAGTAACCCGCCTTGAGCTGTAGAACCGATTCTTCGTTGGTTTGCTACCCACAACTGGCATTTTCGCACCCCACTGACGAGCCCCCAGAGGTGATCGCCCGGTGTTCACAGATCAGCACCTTGACAATGTTTCATGCAGAACATAAAATAATATGTCCTGTTAGTTTTCTTGTGCGCGAGACAAAGCGGTTGATGTGAGGGAGGGAATTATGACAGAGGAAGAAAAAGGATTCATCATAAAAGACAAACGGACATTTTCGCCGGAAGGCGGAGAAGACACGAGCGAAGAACCACAGGAGACCAAAGAGGAAACGGTAGCGGAAAAGGAGTCTGCACAGCCTGAGGTCGAACCAGAGGGAGGCGAGGAAGGCCAGCTTCCAGCGGTCAATTTTTCCACCTTCATCTTTTCTATTAGTTCTTCAGCCCTGCTGCATTTTGGAGAGATAGAGGATCCAACAAGCGGTGCAAAGACCAAGAATCTTCCCCTGGCAAAGCATACGATTGACATCCTTGCCGTGCTGGAAGAGAAGACAAAGGGAAACCTTACGCCGGATGAGGAGCAACTCTTCCAGAATATCCTGTATGATCTCAGGATGCGCTATGTGAAGGAAACGGAATAAGAAGTAATACGGATGAGGCTGTTATGTCGGTTATCATTAGTGTTGTGTCTCATACGTCTGTTCAAGAAATATGGCTTCGCCATCAAGCCATTTTCCTTACTTCGTGACCATTTTCGGGACGTCAGATTCGTTCCGCTAAATCCCGCACGTAGTGAAGAGGAGCGCCAAAACTCGGGCCTAAGGCCCTCAAACAGTTTATGATTCTTAACGCTGCACTCAGCTGACGTCTAATTCCGAAAATGTTCAATGTCGCTCGGAAAAGGCCTTCGGCCGGCGTTATAGTAATGAGACTTATTTTAGAGACGCAACATTAGTCAAGGGAGGAAAACGGATGCATTCTGATAGACCGAATAAAAAACGTGCCTGGCCCCTTCTTCTTGTGGTGGCCCTGGTTTCTATAGCGGCTGGGGTTTTCTTGGCCTCCGGGTTCAATATCACTCAAGACACCTCGGCTTTGAGTCCATCTTCAACTGTGATGGTCCCGGCCAGTTTTACGGATATCGCCATGGCAGTCAGCCCTGCTGTGGTCAATATTCGAACCGAGAAGGTCGTCAAGGGCGGTGGGCCGGGTTTCAGACATTTTCAGAACCCTTTTGGGAAGGACGACCAGTTTCGTGACTTCTTTGAGAAATTCTTTGGGGACAGACCACCCCGCGAATTTAAGCAGCGAAGCCTTGGTTCAGGGTTTTGCATTGACAAAGAAGGCTTCATCGTAACCAACAATCATGTTGTTGAGAACGCCGACGAGATCAAGGTAAAACTGAAGAACGGCAAGGAATATGATGCCAAGATTGTTGGTCGAGACGCCAAGACCGACATTGCGTTGATCAAGGTGAAGTCGTGGCAAGGTTTTACGACTGCAAAGTTGGGTGACTCTGATGAGCTGAGCGTGGGTGAGTGGGTTGTTGCTATCGGGAGCCCGTTTGGACTTGAGCACACGGTTACGGCAGGTATCGTGAGTGCCAAGGGACGTGTCATCGGCTCCGGGCCATACGACGATTTTATCCAGACCGATGCCTCTATCAATCCCGGAAATAGCGGTGGGCCGCTTATCAACATGAAAGGTGAGGTCGTAGGCATAAATACTGCCATCTTTTCGAGAAGTGGTGGAAACGTGGGGATCGGTTTTGCCATTCCGATCAGCATGGCCCGGGGGATAATTGACCAACTCAAGGCCGCTGGTTCAGTGACGCGAGGCTGGCTGGGGGTCAGTATCCAAGACCTCTCGCCTGACCTTGCCGAGTATTACGGTGTGAAAGGCGGCAAAGGTGCGCTGGTAGGGGAAGTTTTCCCGGGAGACCCCGCTGATAAGGCCGGGATTGAGCCGAAGGATGTGATCATTGAGGTGGATGGCGACAAGATCGACGACAGCCGGCAACTCTCCCAAAAGGTTGCGGGGATAACCGTGGGAGAAAAGATTACCCTCAAGGTCGTGAGAGACGGCAAGGAGCGGACCTTTACGGTGAAGATAACCAAACGCACTGAGGACAAAGAAGGCCTTGCCATGAAACAGCCCAAGGAAGAGACCGACCTGGGCATGACGGTTTCGACCCTCACGAGAGATCTTGCCAGGCAGTTTGATATATCAGAAGACGAAGGCGTGGTAGTAACAAGTATAGAGCAGGGAGGCCCGGCTGATAAGGCCGATGTCCGAGAAGGGGATCTCATTCTGGAGATAGATCACAAGCCGATCAAGATCCTTGAAGATTATCAGTCACAGATCGACAAAGTAAAGAAAGGCGACACCGTTCCCATCCTTGTGAAGAGAAAGAAGGGGTTTCTGGCCCTCAACATAACCAAATAGGAGACGGCTATACTATTTCGGATTTCGGATTGAGGATTGTGGAGTTAAGATCGGACACGAAGTGCCTTGTTTTGGCGTGACCTTGCGCTAAGACAGAAAACATGGAACGCTCAACTCACAGCCTGCGCTAAATCCATCATTCCATTGCTCCGGCCCGTCCGCCTCGCCTGAGCGAGAGCTGCGGCGGGCAGGTACGCCAAACGGGTGTAGAGCCCCTAATTACACAGATGAACGAGCTGGTCATACCATCACCTGCCAAGATTAATCTCTTTCTTAAGGTGGTTGGGAAACGGCCAGATGGATATCATGAAATCATAACGCTCCTCTGCCGGATTGGTCTATTCGACACTGTAGTCCTTGCCTTTAATCAATCGACCATAAGCGTCGAGTGCGCTCATCCCCGCGTACCGGAAGACAAAAGCAATCTCGCCCACCGTGCTGCTTCACTTTTTCTTGACGCTCTGTCAATACACGATGGCGTGGCCATTTTTATTGACAAGGTAATACCTGTGGCCGCAGGCCTCGGCGGAGGCAGTAGCAATGCTGCTGCCGTGCTGATGGGGCTGAACCAACACTATGGGCTTCCTCTCGCAGATCGGGAGCTTGGGGGGATTGCACTTAAGATTGGAGCCGATGTTCCCTTTTTCTTGATCAGGCATTCGGCAATTGCCCGTGGGATTGGAGATTATCTGGAGGTGTACAAAGATGTGCCGCCGCTGTCCGTGGTCTTGGTGCGACCCACATTTGAGGTATCAACGTCGTGGGTTTACAAAAACTTAAGTTTAGGATTGACAAATTGTGAAAAAAGTTTTAAATATCACTGCTTTGAAGAGGCTTTCTCCAAGGTCAATGACCTTTTGTGTAATGATTTAGAGCAAGTAACCATCAGGAAGTTTCCTCAGATCAAAATCGTCAAACGGGCCCTCATCGATCTCGGCGCCGAAACTGCGCTTATGTCCGGGAGCGGGCCAAGTGTGTTTGGTCTGTTCAGGGATAGGCATCAGGCCAAAAAGACCTTTCACAGCATCAGGGATCGAGGAGAATGGGATACATTTCTGGTGGACGTATTGCGTCCCTGACAAACATGTTGGGGTGTCGTCAAGTGGCAAGACACAGGATTTTGGTTCCTGCATTCGGAGGTTCGAATCCTCCCACCCCAGCCACAGAAGTTGGGGGCTTCGCCCCGTGTATTGGAATGCGGTTGAGTAGTCGAGTAGTGTTAACACTTAATCAATCGACGACTCAACGATTCAACCAAGAAGCTATCCTTTCAATTGGTTATAGAAAATCAGGGACTTTCATGTCCATACAAGCGTGTAGGGTGACCAATGCATAGCCTTGTCGTGTTTGCTGGAAACTCTAATCCCGAATTAGCCGGGAGTGTTTGCCGTCACATCGGTATTGGGTTGGGTGATTGCGAAGTAAAAAGATTCAGTGACGGTGAAATTCAGATAGAGATCCGGGAGAACGTGCGGGGCAAAGATGTATTCATATTGCAGTCCACGTGTGCTCCGGTCAATGAACATTTGGTTGAACTATTGCTTATGATAGATGCTTTCAAACGTTCGTCAGCCCGACGCGTTACGGCGGTAATACCCTATTACGGGTATGCCCGTCAGGACAAGAAGATAGCGCCGCGTGTGCCGATTAGCGCTAAGTTGGTGGCGGACCTGATTGAAGTGGCCGGTGCCAACCGTGTAATTACGATGGATCTGCATGCAGGACAAATCCAGGGCTTTTTCAATGTGCCGGTGGATAACCTTTTTGCGGCGCCGGTTCTTCTGCAGTATATCAAGAACAACTTCAGGACTGATACGGTCGTTGTTTCTCCGGACGCCGGTGGCGCTGAAAGAGCACGGGCCTTTGCCAAGCGCCTTGATAGCCTGATGGCCATCATCGACAAACGACGTGATGCCCCAAACAAGGCTGAAGCCATGAACGTTGTGGGTGATGTTGAGGGCAAGATCGCGATTATCCTGGATGACATGGTCGACACAGCGGGTACGCTCACTCAGGCTGCTCTGGCTTTGAAGAAACGCGGGGCTTCGGAGATTCACGCTTGTTCTGCACATGCGGTACTTTCAGGTCCGGCTGTGGAGCGGATTACTGATTCAGACATTTCAAGCCTTGTGGTTACCGATACGATCCCTATGGGTGACAAAGCCAGGGAATGTGGCAAGATTCGAGTATTGTCCGTGTCCAAACTTTTGGGCGAGGCGATTCAACGCAGTCACACAGGGAGTTCGGTCAGTTCCCTCTTCGTGTAGCCTTGTTGCTTAGATATAGAAACGAACACGTAAAGAATGAAATCAAGGAGGTAAGTCATTGGAAATATTTGATCTAAAAGCCACCCAGAGAAATACCGTTGGCAAGAGTCCGGCAAGGGCACTCAGGCGTGAGGGCCTGATTCCAGCGGTATTGTATGGCCCCAAAAGAGAGACTATGTCGCTTACTGTTTCCCCGATGGATCTGGAGAAGATCTACAAGGATAGCGGAACCGAACAGGTGGTTCTAAAACTTGTCATCGAGAACGGTGTTACGCAGAACGTCACGGTGCTGGTGAAAGAGGTGCAGACCTCGCCTGTGACCCGGCAATATCTTCACCTCGATTTCTTAGAAATCTCTTTGGATGAGGAGATTGTGGTAAGGGTGCCGGTTGAGGTCACAGGGAAGTCAATAGGGATAGAGCGGGGCGGCTTCTTGCAGTTGGTCCGCCACGAACTAGAAGTATCCTGTCTTCCTATGGACATGCCCGAAAAGATCGAAGTCGACATAGCAGATCTCGACATAGGGGATGCCATACACGTTGAAGACATTACGCTGGATGATAAAATAAAGATGTTGTCTGAACCGGGCCACACGGTGCTCACGGTTGTCGCGCCTACAGTGGAAGAAGAAGAGTTGCCTGAAGAGGAAGAAGAACTTGAAGAAGGTGAAGAGGCGGAGGAAGGAGAGGAAGGGGAAACCGAAGCCACCCGAGAGGCTTCTGACGAATAGCAGCGGATGCCAGAACACAGGTTTCAGCTGATCGTTGGGTTAGGCAATCCCGGGGCGGCGTACCGACTGACCCGGCACAACGTTGGATACATGGTTGTTGATCGTCTGGCACTCAGACACGGGATTTCGCTGGATAAACAGAGATTTAAGAGCGATTTTGGTTCCGGCAAAGTGGATGGCCGGCATGTGATCCTTGCCAAGCCCATGACATTTATGAATCTGAGTGGCCCGTCAGTCAGGGACCTGGCAACTTCTTTCGACTTGGACACCGAAAAAGTCTTGGTGATTCATGATGACATAGATGTTCTATTTGGCAAAATCAAAATAAAGGAGAAAGGAGGGGATGCAGGACATAATGGCGTGAGGTCTCTGATCGTCGCATGGGGAAGCGATGAATTTGTCCGGGTCCGCATCGGAATTGGGCGCCCTCAAATGGATAATGATGTAAGCGCCTATGTGTTGGGGAGATTTGACGCGGAACAGGAGAAGCAACTCTCAGAGGTCATATCAACAGCGGAACATGCGGTAAAGACTGTCCTTTTTGAGGGTGTATCAGAGGCGATGAATAGATTTCATGGTGAGACAAATTCAGAAAGAAATGTTGGGAGGAGACTATGATTGAGCTTTATTGTACACTTGTTGGTGCGGTAGGTGTAATCTTTGCCCTGCTTTTGGCAAGCGCGGTAAAAAGCGCCCCGGCAGGGGACGAAAAAATGACTGAGATCGCTGGCGCGATCAAGGAAGGGGCAATAGCCTATCTTAACCGCCAGATGAAGACTGTATTTATTGCGGCTGCGGTGATTGTAATCATCATCGGGGCGACCCTGGGGCTTACGAACGCCATCGGCTTCATCATCGGGGCCACAGCCTCTTACCTTGCAGGCTATATTGGCATGCGCGTATCAGTCCTTGCAAACGTGCGCACGGCAGAGGCCTCCAAAAAGGGTCTCGGGGCCGGGCTCTCCATGGCCTTCAGGGGCGGAACGGTTACAGGGATGATCGTGGCAGGTCTTGCCCTGATGTCCGTGGCGGGCTACTACTACCTTACCCACGACATCAAGGCCCTTATAGCGCTCGGTTTTGGCGGGAGCCTGATCTCCATCTTTGCGCGGCTCGGTGGTGGTATCTTCACCAAGGGCGCGGACGTTGGTGCAGACCTTGTGGGTAAGGTCGAGGCCGGCATCCCAGAAGATGATCCCAGAAACCCGGCAACCATTGCAGACAACGTGGGTGACAATGTGGGCGACTGCGCGGGTATGGCCGCAGACCTCTTTGAGACCTATGCCGTTACTGCTGTGGCTGCCATGCTCCTTGCCCATCTACTGTTTCCTGAGTCCAAGGTCGGGGCAGAAGTTTACAATAATGCAGTGACCTTCCCGCTCGTTCTGGGCGCTATCTCCATTATAGCATCCATCATTGCAAGCTTCTTTGTAAGGCTTGGTTCCGGCGGGTACATCATGGGCGCCCTTTACAAGGGGATGTTCGGTTCAGCTATTATCGCCGGTGTTTGCTTTTACCCGGCGACCACGAAGATGATGGGCGGATTGGGAATCCCCATTATGAATCTTTATTTCTGCACACTGATCGGTCTGGTGCTGACCGTGGGTATCGTTATCGTGACCGAGTATTATACAGGTCTCCGAGGTCCGGTTAAGGCGATTGCAGAGGCATCCACCACAGGGCACGGCACGAACATCATCGCCGGCCTTGCGGTAAGCATGCAGTCCACGGCCGTCCCGGTCCTTCTGATCTGTGCCTCTATCTATGCCTCTTACCATCTGGCAGACCTTTTCGGGATCGCCCTGGCTGCCATGAGTATGCTGTCGATGACCGGCATGGTTATTGCCATTGATGCCTACGGACCGATCACCGACAATGCCGGTGGTATCGCTGAGATGGCGGGGATGGATGAAAGTGTCCGTGCGGTTACTGATCCGCTGGATGCTGTTGGAAACACCACCAAGGCGGTTACCAAGGGGTATGCGATCGGTTCAGCCGGTCTGGCAGCCCTGGTCCTCTTTGCCGCGTATATCCAGGATCTTAAGGAATTCGGACGAGCCGCTGCTGGCAGTGGTGCCTTTGAGCCTTTGACCTTTGATCTCGGCAACGTGGACGTGATCATCGGCCTCTTTATCGGCGGGCTCCTTCCGTACCTCTTTGCCTCCATCGCGATGATGGCCGTGGGAAAAGCCGGTGGCCAGGTCGTGGTCGAGGTAAGGCGTCAATTCCGGGAAATCCCCGGGATCATGGAAGGTACGGCAAAACCGGACTATGCTGCCTGCGTGGATATCGTGACCCGCTTTGCCCTTAAAGAGATGATTGTACCGGCCCTTATCCCGGTGATTGTGCCGATCGTTGTCGGTTTCTTGCTTGGACCGGTTGCGCTGGGTGCCGTGCTGATCGGTAGTATCATCACAGGCGTCTTTGTGGCCATCTCCATGACCACGGGGGGCGCAGCCTGGGATAATGCCAAGAAGTACATCGAGGACGGTCATCTTGGTGGCAAGGGGAGCGAGGCCCACATGGCCGCTGTTACGGGCGACACAGTCGGCGATCCTTACAAGGACACTGCCGGCCCTGCCGTCAACCCTATGATCAAGATCCTGAACGTTGTAGCTCTGCTGATGGTGCCGTACCTGGTTTAACGGTATTATCTGCTATTCGTTGACCCTTATAAAAGGATTGGCGTGGCAATCCACGCCAATCCTTTTTTGTTTCATACTGGAAGACCCCGGCCTCCGGGCGGGGCTTGTTTACCAAGAAGTGAGGCTTTCCCATGACCGGTGAGGGCATGCAGCCAAACGTAATTACAGGTTTAGAGTTGATTCTTTATCAAAAAAGTGATAAAGTACCTAAGTTGCGCAGGATAGCCACACCTGTATCTTAGAAAAGCGGAGTTATTCGTATGTTTAAAGTTGGAGATCTGGCAGTTTACCCAGCCCACGGCGTGGGGTGTATCGAGGCGATCGAGTCGCGAGATATCTTGGGAAAAAAACAGGATTTTTATATCATGAAGATACTCGAAAACGACATGATCATCATGATACCGGTGAACAACGTTGAGTCTGTGGGTCTGCGAGATATCATCGACACAGAGGAAGTGGCAAAAGTCTATGAAATCATGAAGAAGCGAGACATTCCCGCGGACAATCAGACCTGGAACCGGCGTTACCGTGACTACATGGAAAAGATCAAGACCGGATCGGTTTACGAGGTGGCAGAGGT
Source organism: Desulfobacteria bacterium (assembly GCA_030145395.1). Taxonomy (GTDB): domain Bacteria; phylum Desulfobacterota; class Desulfobacteria; order Desulfobacterales. The sequence goes on along the minus strand of JAQYVR010000133.1, from coordinate 19,248 downwards.
CCTCAGAGACCTGTACCTGCTGAAGCTGGATAAAGACCTCTCTTTTGGTGAACGTAAGATGCTGGACACAGCGGAGAGTCTCCTTCTCAAAGAACTATCCATCGCCAAGAAGACCGACGAGGGTGCTATTATGTCGGATATAAAGGCCATATTTGACCTGGAAGAGTAACAGGAGGCTTGCCTGTCTTCAGTTTTACCGTAACCGAACCAGATGCCGGCCATCGACTCGATACCGTCGTCGTTGAGCATTTGCCCACCCTTTCCCGCTCCCATGCAAGCCGGTTAATCCGTTCCGGCCACATCACCGTCAATCGACTTATCAAGAAACCGGGATACATAACCAGGCCGGGAGACGTTGTCCGGTCAGAGATCCCTGCCCCGGAATCTGTCACATGCAAACCTGAAGAAATCCCCCTCTCTATTCTGCATGAAGACCGGGATGTGATCGTTTTGAACAAACCTCCAGGGCTTGTGGTCCATCCTGGGGCGGGTCACAAAAGCAGGACCCTTGCGAACGCATTGCTCTTTCACTGCCCGGACCTTGAAGGCCTCGGGGACGGAATTCGTCCAGGCATAGTCCATCGCCTTGACAAAGAGACGTCGGGTTGTATTGTCGTTGCAAAGACCGATTTGGCCTACAAGAGCCTAAGCCGTCAATTCAAGATGCGTCAGGTGGGCAAGGTGTACCTGGCTCTCGTTTATGGTGAGGTGAAGAAACCATCAGGGGTGATAAAGCTTCCAATAGGGCGTCATCCAACAGATCGAAAAAAGATGTCCACCCAGAGCCGTCAAAGTCGGCCCACCGAGACGCGCTGGAAGATAAAGGAAGGGTTCTCTGGTGTGACTCTTCTCGAAGTCGATTTGAAGACCGGGCGGACCCACCAGGTTCGTGTCCACTGTGCGGCCATGGGCCATACAGTAGTCGGGGACGCCAAATATGGGAAAAAGGGGAGATGGAAGACAATCCCTTCCAGGCAGACGCGAGAGGTTCTGGGGACTGTGCGCCGACAAATGCTCCATGCCTGGCAACTCACGTTCTTTCACCCCAAAACAGACACATCAATGAACTTTGAATCCCCCCTGGCCGAAGACATGGCCTCTGTTTTGGACTCTCTCCGGGCCCTTTTTTAGGGGACGGCAAGCTAGTTTCTCACAACCAGCAGAACGCCCCCCTTTCTTCTTGATTGGTTGTTTTCAAACCGGGTGCTTTGCACCCGGTACAACCGCAACGATTAACGCACCTGCGTGCGTTTGCCTTTTCCCGCTATGCGGGAAGATTCAAGCCACCCGTTTGCGGGTGGTAGTTGACTCCCAGACCCTGCTCGGCTATGATTGTCAGCGGTTTTGCGGCCGCGCCTCTCTTTCCAAAAGGTAGACCTGATGCAGCACTTCTTTGAACTCGTATCGCGGAAAGCCCCCCTCATTTTAGCCATTATACTGGCAATCACCGTTTTTTTTGCGTCTCAGCTTCCCAATCTTCGCATTGAGACGTCCATGATGCGGATGTTGGTGGAAGATCTTCCCGCCAAAGAGCAGTATGACAGATTCAAGGAGGAATTTGGAGGTGCCTCAGATGACATCCTGGTTGTTTTCAAGGCGGACGACGTTTTTCTTCCTGCGGCCGTTGAAAAGATAGGCCAGCTTACAGAGGCCCTGAAGTCCGTGGCAGGGGTGAGGCTTGTCGTAAGCCTGTCCACCCTCAAGAATGATCTGGATATTCTGAACGAATGGACCCTTGAAGACTTCAGGCGAAATCTCAACTCGGCTGAGGTCTTTGTAAGGAATCTCATATCTGCCGACGGGAAGGTCACAGCTCTTGTAGTCATATTGGAAGAGAGCTATCAAGCTGGGCCGACCACCGAGGCTGTTGAGAAGGTTCTCAAGCAATTTAGACATTCAGAAGACTCTCTCCAGATCTATCAAATCGGCTATCCGGTCGTTGGCCACACACTCACAAAATATACTGAAAATGACTTCAGAATCCTTCCCTTTTTTACCATGTTGGTTATCTTTCTGGTCTTGCTCTTCAGTTTCCGAACTTTTAGGGGAGCGCTGATTCCATTCGCCGCTGTTTGCGTAACCCTGGTATGGACATTCGGCCTCATGGGCCTTCTTCATATCTCCCTTTCCATGGTAACCATGATCATACCGACTCTGCTGATCGCTGTGGGGAGTGCCTACGCCCTTCATATTATGGCCGCCTATTTTGACGAGACGGCGCAGCATGAGACCACTCACCACGCCATTGTAAAAGGCCTCGTCAGGGTGTGCCTTCCAACTATCTTTGCATCGATCACTACCATCGTGAGCTTTGCTTCACTCCTGCTAAATAGAATTGCAGTCGTGAAGGAATTTGCCACCTTTTCATGCCTTGGTCTTTTCTTCATGCTTATCATTCATCTTACCTTCATTCCTGCTGCCCTCTCCTGCCTTCGAATATCGAAGGCTAAAGGAGTCTTTGGACCCGAAGATACCTCGTGGATAGGGTCATTTCTGAAAAGAGTGATTTGGACCGTTCAGCACCGCCCCAAAGTCATCCTGCTGGTTGCTTCAATAATAAGCATTATTGCCGCAGCGGGCCTTTTTCGGATCCGCGTTGAAACGACTCCGATCAGCTTCTTTAAGGACCCCAGCCAAATCAGAATGGCGTTTCAAGATATTCACAGGAACCTGGCGGGGATCTATCCTATTAACGTGATCCTGAGGAGTGGTCAGGAGGGATATTTCACGTCTTCCGAGGTTCTTGGCAACGTTGAGGCCTTTCAAGAGCGTCTCGCTGCTATTGAAGGCGTGGACCTTGCGATTTCAATTGTCGACTTGCTGAAGTTCGAGGGCTTCTTCACGCGAGGGTTCAGGGACAAGGAGAAGTACTACGTGGTGCCGGATGATCCGTTTGCTGTCAGAGAGGCCATCAAGAACTATCGCTTATTCGAGGCCAGTGAACTTGTGGATCATTTTGTTTCAAGTGATTTTTCCGCTATCAATATTGTCTGCCGTTCTCACATTGTGTCCACGGCGGATTTCATCGTGACCGAGAAAGAGATACTCTCTTACCTGAGAGATCATTTTCCCGACGACATTGAGTCTGATGTGACCGGCCTTTCGATAGTGGGTTCCCATTCCGCACAGGCCTTGACTAAGGGGCAGATCAGGAGTCTTGGCCTGGCTCTAGTGTGTATCTTTGTGCTGCTCTCGATTCTCTTTCATTCCTACAAGGTAGGCCTTTTGGCGATGATCCCGAATCTATTTCCTATTCTAGTCAACTTTGGCATTATGGGTTGGTCGGGAATCCAGCTCACGGTTGCGACTGGCTTGGTTGCGAGCATTGCTATCGGCCTTGCCGTTGACGACTCTATCCACTACATGTTTCGATTCAATTACCAGTTTATGAGAGATTTTAGCAGACGTCAGGCCAATTACAGGGCAATTGCTGATGTTGGTAAGCCGATCGTCTTGACTTCCGTGGCCATCGGACTTGGTTTTTCCGTGCTCCTCTTCTCAAGTTTTGTCCCTACCAGCGTTTTTGGATTACTCATGATAGTCACTATGGCGTCGGCCTTATTTGGTGACCTCTTTATCCTGCCGGTGATAATGCAAGCAGCTCCTTGGCTCCTCGCGGTCATGGAGAGAGGCGTAGGCTTCTATCGAAAAATCCCACTCTTTAGAAACCTGTCGCTGTCCGAGGCGAGGCGGGTCGTGCTTTCTGGTTCCCGGGAACATCGCGGACCCGGGGATATCATATTCCGGCAGGGGGACTCCGGAAGGGGCATGTATTTGGTTTTACAAGGAAAGGTGGAGCTGAGTCTCGGCGAGGCGGGTATTGACAGCGAGCCGGTCGTTATAGGACATGGCGAGGTATTTGGTAAGCTGGGGATAGGCGGGCCTTCTACAAGGACTTATACAGCCACAGCCACAGACAACAGCGTGCTCCTATGCATTAATGAGCATGCCGTGGACTATTTGGAAAAGCACTCCCCTAAGATTGCCTTCACGCTTTATCTCAATATAGTGGCTATTGTTGATGATAAGGCGGAGACGATGAGAGGTGTCCATAAGCCATTGCAACCTCCCCCCATCTAACGCTCGGTGGCTGTGTTGTCCCGTTCTTTGAGCGGGACGCCTTGCCCTCAAACGCCATCTGAGGTTTTGAAACGGCTTCTGGAAGAACCTGCGGGCAGAGCAGGACGGTTGACCTCTTGGCAAGAGGGACGTCCCTATATGCCCTATTTACTTAGTTGCCAGCGGCCCCATTTTCATTTACTGCTTCTTTTCTCTTTTCAACTTTCGTTTTTCCTTTGGATTAAGCTGGGCCTTTTTCTGTGTTTCCCTTTTGCCTTTGTCTTTTTTTCCTTTATCACCCATAACTGTTCCTCCTTGTTTGAACCGCAACGCGGTGTCCAGCCTGATGCCGACACGCTCGCCGATTCCTCATGCGTCCCATGGCACTACCTGGCATGCGGCCTAACATGTATTACATGGCATTCTCGTATCTTCAATATACAAGAACGCCACATATGACAATATTCACCACATATGGGCAGGACAAGATTACCAGGGTCGCATGATAGTTAGCCCATCATAGCTCTCTTATCAACATCACAAACAGCGGGACGAAAAGTCCCGTCACGCATACCTTGCCAAGGTATCAAATATCTGGGCCTTGAGTTTTTCAAGATTCCTTCCCATTATTTCGAACATCGGACAAGTAAAGATATCACATATCATAACGTTTGCAGGCTGACCAGGATTGGAGACAGTATGGCAATATCTTTAATGCCTGTATTCTACCGCAAAACGTCACTTCCCCAACTTCTTGCAAATATAGACCCTAAGAGGACATTGGCACATGTGTGAACTCCCCATCAACATCGAGAATGTGCATTCTTCAGGTTTTTCTTCCAAGCAATCCAGAAATAGTTCAAGTCCAGCATCTCTTGCTTTACAGAGATTATCAAATCCAGACTTGTAGCATAAGAAATCCTTAGGGCATTTTATCTCACCAATGATTCTGTCTATTTCTTTCCTATAATCTTCTTCCATTTGGCACCTCTACTGACGTTACTCTGGATATCCGTATATTCTCTAACATCTTGATGTGGTTTGAGTCAGCTATACGGGATTAAACATAGCTTCCCATTATTTTCAATATTGGCGAAGTCAAGATAGCATATCATAAGTTTCCGACCGATTCAATTCTCACTCAACTAATTCACTTCATCCCGCAATTCGTCAATCTTATCTCATGAAGCTTTACCGAAAACATGCCAGAATGCCCCGCCCGGAAGGGCGGGGATGAATGGCATCCTTATTGTTTCCCCTCCCCTGGTGGGAGGGGGCTTGCCCGCCTCTGGCGGGTTAGGGGAGGGGGATAGATTAGTAGGATCCTCACCCCCACCTCAATCTCCCCCATTTCAGCCTTCGTAGCCACTTCGGCGAAGTAGGCCAAGGGGGAGGAGATCGTTTCGACAAGAACTTAGGATGCCCCGCGCGGAAGCGCGGGGAGCTTTACTTAATTACCAGAGTGCCCATTTTTCATTCTGTTCTGATGGCATCCAAGGAAGCATTCAAGACCGTAGCAATAACGACCTCTTGCTGGGTTGAATCTGACAGTAAGTTCAGAGATGGTTCCAGCGATCTTAGTGATGCCGTGGAAGCTTCGTTTATTATAGTTTCCAACTCCGGGGTTATTTCAGCCAGTTTCAGTAGTCTCACCGCATTTGGGTCTGCGTGCAAATGAATGTGTCGGTCTCCTTCAATGTAAGAGACACATCTCGAGCCACAGGCTTGCTCTATTGTTACATTATTGTAAACTCTAATTGGGTTAAATTCTCTTAACCAGTCAAGAATACCCATTGTTCCTCCTCCTTGCCTTGGTTTTGCCGTGTCTGTGTTAAATTGACATTATCTCCTTAATTACAAAACCCCACCTCTCTTCATGAGAAACAGAGTTTCGTATACAGTTCAATTGCACCCTCTTGGTTGTGAAATAATCATGGGGTCAAATCTACGGTTGCCCCGTGTTCATTCTTAGTAAGAGTCAACCGTAGACCCCTTTACTTTGCTATCGATTCAAGGTTCCTCACCAACTGTCTCTTGCCAGCCCTTCCTAAACAGGTCATTTTGAACTGCTTTTCAAACTCTTCATTTGTCATCCTACTTAGAGAGGTTGTCTCAAAGCTCAACTTGTCGCGTAAAGGCGTGAACGTTTCATTTAAGTCTACGTGAATCTGATTCCACGGACACACGTTTTGACAAATGTCGCATCCCCAAATGTAACCGCCCATGCTACCTCGCCATTCCTGAGGTATGTCTCCACGGTGTTCTACGGTAAGATAAGCAATGCACCTTCTGGCATCCACCAGGTATGGAGCCCGAATCGCCCCAGTGGGACACGCTTTAATGCATTTGTCACAAGATCCGCATTCTTCGGAGAGTTCAGAATCGGGTGCTAACTCGACGTTAACGAGAAGTTCACCCAGGAAGACCCAAGACCCCCAGCCTTTTGTTACGACAAGGGAGTGTTTACCCCTCCATCCCAGGCCACTTCTAACAGCCCACTCCTTCTCCAAAATGGGGGCGGTATCGACAAAATATCTTCCGTCAAGCCCGGGGTATTCGTCCTTAAGGTCTTGAAGAAGCGTCTTTAACCTTTGCTTGAGAACTGAGTGATAATCAAGTCCCCACGCATATTTTGATATCAAACCAGTGCTCGAATCAAAAGGGTACTCCTCGCCCGAATAATATCCCATCGCCAAAGAAACAACGGATCTGGTTTCCGAGTATAATTTGGTAGGATTAAGCCTCTTGGCCAAATTACGCTTCAGCCAGTGCATCTCGGCGTGATAACCTGACGCAAACCACTTTTCAAGAAGTTCCGCCGCTTCAAGTTTTCTCGGCGCACTAACGCGTGCGTCATGAAATCCAAGTTCCCTCGCCCGGGATATGATTCTCTCTTTGATGCCCACAACGTCCACCGGCCAAAAGAACCGCTAAGATGATTTTCGTTTCTTGGCGACTGCTATAAATGAATAGGAATCCTCTATTTGTGCCTTGTCGGGGATGGCAAACATATGCGTAAAATATCTTGTTGTTTCCGGATTGTGGAACCAAGGCGTGTTATTCGACCGGCTGTTGAGTAGTCCCTTCCCGGCTAGTTTCGCTTCTCTCTTCATAAGAATATTTGTCGTAGACTGTCCGTAAATCTCCTCAATCACCAAGCCATGTTTTGTCAACAGCTCAGATAGCAATTCCCTAGTGAAAACATGCTTGTGGTACTCATTCTTTGGTTTTCCGTTTTCGGATACCGCTTCAAACTTGGAGTTAGGGACAGAACAAACGAAAAGACCCCCTGGTCTCAGAATATCATACAATTGTTTTACGCCTTTCTCAGGCTCGTCGAGATGTTCCAGAACCTCAAAGGCAATAACCATATCCGTCTTATTGATTCCCGCCTCCAACAGCTTTTCGGCTGAGTCGTCTTCAATGTCATGAACAAAATAGGAGATATTGTCAGCTTGATAATGCTTCTTCGCATAGTCGATGGCTATTGTGTTCCGATCAAGCCCAACTGTCATGTGACAACAACTGCTTATTTCTTGGCACCCATATCCGCAACCGCAACCGGCATCTACTACAATAGTTCTTTTTTGACTCAGAGTTCTCAGGACATCGCACGCAAACACATATCTGCCAAGGTGTTCAATTTTGATCCAGAAATCTGGGTCATCCTTGTCAAAAGGATCCACATACTCCTTAGGTTTCGACATTTGTTCCTTCAACCTTCCAATCATCGCAGTTGGAAGACACTGGGGTCAAATCTGCGATTGTCCCATGTTCAGTTTTGATAAGAGTCAAACCTAGGCTTGACTCCGTGACAACTTATTTACCGAAAACATGCCAGAATGCCCCGCGCGGAAGCGCGGGGAGCTGCACTTAGTTGCCAGCGTCCCCAGTTTCATGAGCTATCGGCTGCAAGAGAGCTTGACGGCTGTTCCGCACACTAACAATTCAGCTGCACTGCCGATAACACTCGTAGTCATATAACGGACATTGATGACTGCATCAGCTCCCATTTCAGCAGCCTTGGCTGTCATCCTCTCGGTAGCGGTTGACCGAGCGCTCCCCATCATTTCTGTGTATTCAGTCAATTCACCACCAAGGATCAGCCTGACTATGGCGGATAGGTCCTTGCCAAGCCATATAGCAAATACCGTGTGTCCCTGGACCAGACCGAGAATCTCAGTGATTTCTCGACCGGGCAGTACATCGGAGTTCAACAGGAGAACCGTGCGATCAGACTCAGTAGGTACCGGCTCTTCGACTGATGCCTTGTGTGCCCTTTGTTCGAGAGCCAATGTCACCAGCACCAAAAGGATACCCCCTAAAAGGCAGAAAACCGCTATCCTCAGCCACCAGGGCACGACCGGATCATCGGCAACCATTACGTGCCATGGCAGCCCAGCAAATACTGCTGTAAAAAGCCCGAGTACGAACGCCATTGAGCCAATATGTCGAAGTACTTTCATGGCATCTCCTTTTTGACCATCATAAACGAAATCTCAGCTAACACTATATATTGAGCAGACTCTTCTTTTGGAAAAAGGCCCCAAGCTGACTTGAGATCGACGACAGGTTTTCAAGATATCTTCCCAGGATCTTCAATATCCGAAAAGAGAAGATTGCCAACACATATCATAGGATTTGCGGACTTACCAGAATTGGACATTGTGTGGCATTTCGCTAAATCATAATAAACCCATTGGAGTCCGACCAGAAGCGAGATTTCTCCAAAGGTCCAGGCGAGGGTGATAAATTCAGATGAGAAGAAGAGTTTATTCAAACGCTTTTTTTATAAGTATTTTCTTGATCAGTGTCGGTGAGAGTCTTGTCATGTTCAACAGCGAGGAACTTAAACTTTTTCACTATCTGCGGTTCTACCCTAAAGGTCACGTGTTTCTTGTCCATGATACTCCCCGACAAGAAAATAGAATACAGATATAATAATTGCAAGAAGAAATCTTGACAGGAAATACAGCAGTACAGCGCCCACTTCCCAAAGAGGCACAATGAACAGACACCTCACAGATTATAGCTTTCCTGAGACTTCCGGCAACCGAAAGGACCCAGGCCGGGGTGTGCCCTTGGGGGATAGTCTCAGGGTATTACACGCCCCTGCACCGGGATATTTCCAACCCCCTCTTCCTGGTGTGGGGGTCTTTTTGGGTCTGGGAAAAAAGAAAGGCCACGAGGTCTCTTTTTGCGCGCGCTATGGGTGCGCAAGGAGGGGGGTGAGAACCTATGGCCTTCTTTGTGCTGTCGGAATCAAGCGATTTATCTATGGCGAACTTCAGGATTCACGTGGGGCCGAGCCAGCGACAAGCATTAACAGCCCAAACACCCCAATACCGACTACCAACATGATGAGATCGCCGATGATAAATATTTCTGTAAGATGCGTTACCGAGTCCATGAGAAAACCTCCTTGTTACTGGAATTATTATAGGCCAGGATTTGACGGATTAACATACGGGGTAACCCCGTTTTCTTGTCGGTAAAACACTGCTTCTTTGAAAGGGAGTTACCAAAAGAATCCCATGGCCTGTGTCGCATGTTACTTCTCTAACATCTTAGCGACATAGATACGCGCGGAACAGCTACAGTAGTACATGTCACCAAAAAAACCCACTGAGAATTTGCATTCTAAGGGGTGTTCTTCAAGGCATGATAGATATGATTCCATTCCAACATCCTTTGCCTTGCAGGTAAACCCGACTCCAGGTTTGTAGAATCTAAAATCTTTGGGCAGTTCTATTTCATACATGATTCTTTCTACTTCCTGCACATGTGCCTGTTCCATTTGGAGCCTCCGTTCGCATTGTTCAGATGTAGAGAGATTATTTGTAACCGCCCACTTTAATTATTTAATCGGCAATTTCACCGCAGGCTTAATGCGGGATAATACTAATTTCACGAGGGTAGAACACTAATTCTACGGGGTTAGAGTACTAATGGGAACCAAAGCAGAAAGGGGGTGATTAGATTACGTTCAGGCAGGGGCGAGGGATGTGACTACAGGGAGGCAATGCTATCGGCCACTTCTTCAATTCCTTGGCGATATAGATGCGAAGGGGGCAATAACAAATATACGCAATAGCAATTAGCTTTGAGAATGGGCATCCATCGGGACTTAGTGTCAAGACACTGGACAAACGGTTGTTTTCCAACATCATTTGCTTGGCGAAGATTCTCAAATCCCGACTTGTAGCATTTGAAATCTGAGGAACATGTGAAGCTGCCCATGATTGTCTATGGTTCAGGGGGTCCAAAATCAAAAGGCACTTCCCATAATCTCGAATATCACAAAAGTCAAAGTTTCCTACCCATATGCCAACCTCCCGACCACTTCAATTTTCCTGCAACTGATTCACTTCATCCCGCAACTGCTCAACCTAATCTCACGAAGCTTTCCTGTCTGCCTTAGTTACTTATTTACCAGCGTCCCCCTTCATTTAAGAACAGGTTGGCGATCTCTTCAAAGAGTGCCTTGTCCCCATCTGCTACGCTCATTGCCTTGGGGAAATCAAATACACCCTCGGGCCACAGGCATAACGGTCTCTGAAGGAGCGAGGACATCTTTTTCCTCCTCGTCTGACCCATTAGCCAGGTTCTCGGTGACTGAAAAGAGGTCTGCCTCCCTTATCGGTTTAGATATATAACTGTCCATGCCTGCTGCAAGACATCTTTCCCTGTCCCCTGTCAGGGCATGGGCTGTCATCGCCACAATGGGGATATGCCCTCCCTTAGCTTTCTCCCTTTCTCGGATCAGCTTTGTTGCCTGAAATCCATCCATTTCAGGCATTTGAATATCCATCAGAATCAGATCAACACTCTCTCTGTCAAGGGCGCCCAGGGCTTCTTTGCCATCTGAGGCCATGACAACGCGGTGGCCCCGTTTTTTCAACATCGTTGCAGCCACTTTCTGATTTACTGGATTGTCTTCCACTATCAGCATACTCAGTTGCCTTGGCGCCTTTTGGATAGGTAAATCTTTGGTTTGCAAGACTTCTATGGCCTCTCGTTCACTCAATTGAAAACGAGCAGTAAAATGAAAAGTACTCCCTTTTCCCAGCTCACTCTCCACCCAGATACGCCCACCCATCATTTCCACAAGTTGCTTGGAAATAGCCAAGCCCAATCCTGTCCCACCGTATTTTCTTGTGGTGGAGTCATCTGCCTGTTTGAAACTCTCGAAGATTGTCTCGATTTGGTTCGGAGGAATCCCTATGCCAGTATCCGAAACCGTAAAATACAAAAATGTCGAGGAATCTTCCTCTTTTTGAGTTTCTACCGAGATATTCACCTGACCCTCTTGAGTGAATTTGATGGCATTGGCTGTCAGATTAACAATGATCTGGCCAAGCCTCAGAGGATCCCCAACCAAGGTGGTACGGACATCCGGCTTGATACTGCAAGTCAGCTCAAGCCCTGCCTTTTGTGCCCTCACCGCCAGGGTATCCACAACATTGTCCAGGGTCGTCTGCAAATCGAAATCAACCCCAGTCATCTCCAGCTGACCTGCCTCGATTTTTGAAAAATCAAGGATGTCATTCAAAAGTCTGAGTAACGACTCAGATGAGGCTCCAACCGTCTCCAGATATTCTTGCTGCTCGTCAGTAAGTTCTGTTCCTAAGGTCAACTCCGTCATCCCAATGACAGCATTCAAGGGAGTGCGGATCTCGTGGCTCATATTCGCCAAAAAATCGCCCTTAGCCTGGCTCGCTGCTTCGGCTTCTTCTTTGGCCTTCAGGAGATGCTCTTCCGCCAGCATGCGCTGGTCGATTTCTTGGGACACACTTTGAATCATAGTGTTTGTCACACGCTTTAGAGATTCCAAGAGTTCTACGCCAGTATTGCTTTTTATTCGAGCATCGAGATTGCCTTTAGTGACTCTGTCCAGCGTGTCGAAGTGTTCAGCAAGACCAATGGCAATTTCGTGTGACAGATCTACTATGTCTGAGAGGTTTTCGGCAGTCTGGTTGACAGTACGTTTTAGGTCCGCAATCAACTCAAGTCCCGAGGTCTCGGTTATCCTTACTGAAGGATCTCCGGAAGAGATCTTCTGCAAGGCCTCAAAAACGTCTGATAAACCAGTGGTCAGCTCCCTGCTGAGGCTACGGAATTTGTCCTCACTTTTCCGTAGGGCCTTCTCAGCCCGCTTCCGCTCTGCTATTTCTATATCTTTTACCAGGACCGCTCGCTTCAAATCTTCAGCCATTTTGTTGAAAGAGCAAGCGAGTTGGCCAATTTCATCCCTCGTTTTGATATCAATGTGAACATCCAAATTCCCCTCTCCGATTTTTGCAACAGCATTACTCAGCTTTCTGATACCATCGGAGACGGTTTTGGAGATTAATAAGCTGATCAGAGTTCCACCCAGCGTTGCCATTATTAGAACGGTCAACAACCTATTCTTTAGATTCACGACGGGGGCAAATACTATTTGTGTCTCATTTATGGCCATCAAGCGCCACCCCAAGCCCGCATATTCCCCATAACCTTTGGAATGACCAGTGGCTATTAGTTTTTCTTTTTCTTCAGAACCATCTCCATCCACCAAGCAGTATCCCTCACTGTCTCCCTTTTCACAAAGCATATGTGGGAAAATCTTGTCAGATAAGCCTTCAAACCGTTTGAACTCACTTGTCGAATAGATTATTTTTCCGTCGTTACTTATGAGATTGAACTGGACGGTTGAATATTTCGGGATTCTCTTTGCTTCTTGTATGATATTGATTGCTTCCTCAATATTCAAAACAACTTTCATTATGCCGAGAAAATTTCCATTTGCGTCATTTATCCTCAGTCCAATATCTGTTGAATAAATGTCAGCGCTCTCGTCATACTCAACATCCCTCACACACAAGCCGTCTCTTCTGGCTAGTTGCCACCAATCTTCGTCATCTTGCCTGTAATCAGATGTTCTTCCCGTTTGCGCAACATTGGCCCCATATTTATTTGTTACAAATACTTCTCCGAAGGTTCTTTTGTGATACTTGGCGCGATAAAATTCTATTTTCTCTCTCAGGTCCTCTGACAAATCGCTGGATATTATTGCTTTCATAAAATGGGTCTTAGCACCCTTTGGCGCTGAAATCCATTCTCGGTCTTTGCTTGTGATATAGCCTTGAACGTCCTCCAATTTGTCAAAGTCTTGATTGGCTTTTTCAAGAATTATTTGCAACATCGAATTATTGGAGTACTCTTCGAATATCTCAATTCGGCCATGAATATGTCTATCTATTTTGTCTAAGATTTCTTTAGCTAACGATGCATATTCTTGACCGATAGATTCGCGCAATGTTTTCTCAGTCGGGTAAGTCAAAAAATAGCCCACAACTCCGATCAATAGGATAACAGTCAAATATCCTATAATTAATTTGTGGATCGTCTTCACGGCTGGTTCCCTGTCAGTCTCTTTGAAGTTTGATTGTGTCCTGAATCAGAAAACATAATATTCTGATAATCAGCACGAATCATGCCAAAACGTGGACAATCTTTAACTATATGCAATCGTTAGGCAAATTAAGCTATATGCTGAGGTGTTTGGAGGCCCAGATTGCAGGCCACGATTCAGACGTTCTCGGCTCGTCAAGACATTGACGGCTGCAACGGCAAGGCCTATAATGCCTGAAGAGCTCTTCCCATCAGAACCCGCAGGGATTAGAATAAAGTGAGGAAACAGAGGGCGACTTAAGAAGATGCTCAACCTGGAAATTTTTCGAGGGTCTTGGCTGGGGAAGCAATCTGGAAACCGATGGTCACGATCCGCCTTCGAAAAAGGTAAAGCTACTTTAAGCTACCTAACACATCGGAAGCCGAGAAGTACCTCAATCTTTTAGGCCATATCCTCGGATATTAGAAGCCGAGGTTTATCGAGATAACTTCCCATTATCTCCAATATGGGCAGAATCAAGATAACAGAATCATATCATAAGATTTTGAGAGTGGGCAGGAGTAGAGATACTATGGCATTATCTTGAACTTGTGACATTGCTGCGGTGTGGGGGGGCGATGCTCACAGCTCATAAACGGGCCACGCCTCCGCTATTACCTACTTGCGTTTGAGCAGAGGTGGACCATGGTGTACTTGCATTAACGTCAAAAGAGTTCGATGCTGTGAAAATACACATTATCGCTGAAACATCGCCACATCATCAAACCAGACGATTGTGTTACTTGTGTCCTGTCTCGAAGCGTTGTCACCGGCGAGGATTATGCGGGCCTTTACCGCCAAAGGGTGTAGCATGCCTGCAAAGCTGAACTGTTCATAGTACCACGCATCCTGGTTTTGAGAACTTAACAGCCACCTAAATTCTGGGCACTTTGCTCTTCGACAAAAATCTGCAGAGGATATCGATGCTCTGCTCAACTTTCGCTGAAGGCGTGACGTTGTAAATATCTGTACCCGGGGTTCTCACATGGCATGCGTCGATATACGTCAGAGCGCTATAATTTATAGGCCTCCTTCGGAACATCAATATGTAGCTCTACCTCTGACGGAACTATACCAAGTCTTTGCCAGGCGACTCTCGCTGGATGGCGATAGACTTAAAGACTTCCTCATTTGAAGAAGACAGGGGCCTCCAATGCATCGTCGTGCTCCAAGAGGCCGGTGGGATTGTCCTTCTTTAGAATAAGTGTCCCTTTTTTGCCTGAACCCGGCTGCTTGAAATCGAGTGTCCCTTCAAATCGGACAAATTCCTTGGTCATCCAATCACCTTTTGCGGTGGCAAATCCTTTTGCGATGAGTCTGCCCTTTGAATCCTTGAGAAGAAGAGGAAAATCGCCTTCAAAGAACCATGTGCCTCGAGCAGAGCCCATGAGCTTCAAAGGGGAAGAGATAAGGGCTCCGGGTAATGGAGAATCCAGATAGATTAATTCACTCTTGCAGTTCCCTCTGGGAAACACACGAATACACTGCATGGCGAAAAACGCACCATCATATTCCGCTCCGAATCCTTCCGTAGGTGGCTCTTTCATTTTGCCGGCAAGGGTCATAAAGAGAGGGGGGTAAGGTCTGGGGCCAGGTAGCTCCTTTTGATATGCTGCTACAATATCCTTCAAGGCGGGTGAACCGCCTAGGACCCAAAGCTCCACCTTGTGTGAACACGGAGCAAAGGATCGTACTTCATGACCAACAGTAACCCAACCTTCGAATAGGTGCGCTCCCTTAGAAATAGGCGCTATTTCCGATAATAGTCCATTGTTAATGGTCAAGTACTTGGACTTGCCGATTGACGGCGTAATTGCCATAGACTCTTCCGGTCGCCGGTCCGTATAGTTGGCAACAACGACACCGTTTCGTATCTTGATATCTTGAGGCGAAATCCGGTCTCCCAATAGCACCCCATTTGTTCCATGATAGGCGCCGTCTACCTTGAGCGCAGCCGCGACATAGAAGAATGTTCCGCTGCCCCCGGGATCATGCACAATCACCATTGCTGCGTCTTCACAGCCGTCACCATCAATATCTCCATACGCCGGCTTACCAAAAACAGAAGTCTTGATTTCCATTCCAGAACCAAGCGCAGCTTCCCTTTCAAAATGCCCGTTTAACAAGCATATCCTAGTGCCCTCGATAATGAAGGTTGCATTAAACGGATCGCTTGTAAGCGCATCTGTCGCGTTGTTGTCATCACCCCCAGTGTTCCCAAAGCAAATGGCAACGCCTATGACACCAACAACAGCAAGCATTCCGATCAGCATGTTCCTTTTCAATGTCCGTCCTGCTTATTGTCTATTCGTCGACACTGGGATCTGTCCATTCCATGTCTTAAGGAACTTCACGCCGGCACAGAAGCCTCCGGCGAAATGAATACCCAACGTCGCGGAGAGTTCCTATCTATTTGATCCCCAGCAAGCAAATTTGGATATTTGGATAGCAACTGCTGCAATGAAGCTCCCCGCCGCAAGCGGGCGGGGTATTGAAAACTTAATAAAGACCCTCTCCTGCGTCAGCCGTTAGCTGGTTCTTGGCACCTGTGGTCACGTGGGAGGTTATCTCAGTATCAAAAAAGTATATGAGCTCAAGCTGGTAATAGTAATTCACGCTCCCACATCATACATATCTTCCCATTATCTCCAATATGCGAAAAGTAAAGGTTTCACACTCATATCACAACTTCCCGACTGCTTCAATTTTCACGCAACTGATTCATTTCATCCCGCAACTGGTCAACCTAATCTCATGCAGCTTTCCTTGCTGCCTTATTTACTTATTTACCAGCGTCCCCATTGACAGCTATCTGAGATAGTTGGCCGAGGCGTAGCAGGAATACCAAGGATGCGCTGAAATAAATTCCTTTTTAGAAACTCTGGTTTCATTAGCGTTTTACTCCTAACTCAGTCTTGATGAACGGCTACAATTACTTGTTCTTCGGGATTGCTTTAGTGCGACCGCAAAACAGCCTTAACCCTGTATTAACTTATTTACTTAATTACCAGCGGTCCCATTTACATTCGTTTCTGGAAAGCGTTGACCCCTTTAATCATTTGCTGGTCATAACCCAGACTCCCCGCCAGTTCTGTGGCTGGTTTTCTACCATCATCTGACACTTATTGGCATAAGCGGCTGCAGTCGGGTCCAGGTCCTGGATGGTGGAGAATGTTTTCAGAGCCGTGGGAAAATCGCCTTTGTAAAAAAGCTCCAAACCTTTGGCAAATGTGTTTGAAACATCCTTCCGAGCCTCGTATTCTGCAGCAAACATAGGTTCGTAGACGGTAACCGGTTCCTTGCGGCCTACAACTGCAACCCGTCCAAGCTCCCTCACAGCAAAGGCGTCTTGGAGCAAGTCCCGTGTGGATTGTGATATCATTGTGTAAGTGCCGAACTGTTTGTTTACTCCCTCCAGGCGTGCTGCAAGATTTACGGCGTCACCGAGCATGGTATAATCGAACCTTGTATGTGAGCCGAGGTTGCCGACTACTGCAGGGCCGGTGTTGATGCCGATTCGCATGAACATGTCTTTTCCCATTCGCTTCTTAAATCCTATCCGCAACTTTGCAAGTTTAGCCTGGCAGCGAAGTGCGGCACGGACAGCCCTAGTAGCGTGTTCAGGCACTTCCAGGGGTGCGTTCCAAAAGGCTATAATAGCATCGCCTTCATACTTATCTACGGTTCCGCCTTCTTCTTGCACTATGTCGGTCATGGCTGACAGATAATCGTTTAAAAGCGCTGTTAGTTCCTCGGGAGCCAGAGCCTCGGAAATGGAAGTAAAACCTTCGAGATCCGAAAAGAACATTGACAGGATTCTCCGTTCACCACCTAACTTCAGACGTTCCGGGTACTGAATGAGCTGTTCGATAACATTCGGGCTGAGGTACTGCTTGAAGGCACCCTTGATAAAACGCTTTTGACGTCCCTCTGTAGCGTAGTTGACTACAAGTGCTGTGACAATTGAAAAACCTACAGCAGCCTCCTGAACCACCATTGGTAGCCAGAAACCTTTTGCATATGCTCCCAGGACAAAAAAAGCTGGTGCGACAATGAACACTGCACTGACTGCCACGCTTCCCACGGCACTTCTGAAAAAGCAGACCGATGCTGCACAAACCAGTGCCAAAACTGTGACCAAAACTGCAGTCAAAAACAATGGGATTTGGCATATTAAATCTCCAGAAAGAAAATTGTCGAGCATGGTAGCCTGGATTTCCACTCCAGTATATACTCCACCGACCGGGGCTGAACGAAGGTCATAAAGACCAGGAGCTGAAAATCCGAAGAGTACATATTTGTCCTT
The DNA here is from genome assembly GCA_030145395.1 of Desulfobacteria bacterium. Lineage (GTDB taxonomy): Bacteria > Desulfobacterota > Desulfobacteria > Desulfobacterales. The sequence goes on along the minus strand of JAQYVR010000133.1, from coordinate 1,450 downwards.
GAAAGCCTGTTTATCACTGATGGTGGGATTTTCACCCGACATGCTGCGGATTTCGGATTGAAGCACCGCAGCTGCGCTGTATGCCCTGTGTGTGCCAGATGGGCCACGGTAGCGCAAAATAACGTTGCCCTGACGATCTATGTGAACAGCCGTTTTGCCGATTGTGAGTTTGCCGGGCTCTATCTGAATTTGGACTTCAGGGTTTGCTGCTAGATAAGCCCCCAGACCCAATGAAGGTAAGAACTGGTCATCAAAGAGGCTAAACAGTTTAGTCCTTCGGTAGACTCCGTCAGGGTCTGGATTAAGCTGAACGTTACTGAGTACAGATGAATTCAGTGCCAGTTCATTGATAGCCATTGTAGCCCTGGGGAATATTATATCATCTGAATTAGTATGGTTCAGCCAGTTCTTCAGCCCGTTGATTTTGAAATCCGGCGAAGGTATTTGTGACGGCCAGCGGGTTAAGCTCCCGCTGTGTTTTCCCAAAAAAACAGCTCCTGCCAGACGGCCGAATTCTGAAGCAGCATTGCCAAAAGCTGCGTCATCGTCAACACCGTAGCTGGAAGATTCAGTAAAAAGCACATCAAAAGTCAGGGCCTTGGCCCCGCTTCTCCGGCAATAGTTGACAATGGCCCCATAAATTTCCCTGGGCCAGGGCCATGTTAAACCCATTTCTTTCTCTGCCCAGTCCAGGCTATTTTGATCCAGCATCACAAGTCGTATATCGTCCGTAGCCTTGCCAGGCTTTGCCATGACCGAAGCCCGCCAATCCCATGTCTGTGCCTCCCAGGTGTCAAGTAAGCCCAAGCCCCACAGTGAGAGGGCCAAGGTAGCCGCTGTTATCCCAACGATCAGACCCTGTATGGACTTTTTGCCAAACATTGATCGTTTTGACACGTTTTAAATACTCCCTAAAGCGGCCATGAACCTTGCCTGTCTTGGTTCGGGTTTTATTACTTCTGTGGTTTCGCCGATAATTTGTCGGATATCGGCTATTCGACTGGCTGGCGAAGGATGTGTTTTGGCAAAATCGAGTCGTCCTGGTTGTAGTTTCTTGCTCATTACACTGAGCATGTCCACAAGCCCATTGGGATCATATCCCACACGCTTTAGAATGGTCAGTGCTGCTTTGTCTGACTCGCGTTCAAAGCCCCTGGAGTAACCATTGTTGACTAATGTGGCAGTGATGTCTGAAATAGAGTCTCCAAAGGTTTCCGTGAGTTCGGCCAGTTCCTCTCCGCCAAAGCTCTTGGCCCCCTCAATTCCTATGGTAGCCAAGGCAGATGTTATGCGTGATTTCTTAACGGCCTGCAGCCCGTGCTTTGCCTGAACGTGACCGATTTCATGGGCCAGTACCGCAGCAACGGCGTCTTCATGCTGGCAACATCTTAGCATCCCGCGTGTAATAAAGATGAGTCCACCGGGTGCAGCCAAAGCATTGATCTCGTCC
>JAQYVR010000119.1 GCA_030145395.1 Desulfobacteria bacterium | reverse complement strand
GTTGTGGTTGCAGTTCCAAAAGGTCAGATGTTTACCAGTTGTATCCTTCACGCAGGCAGCCCTCAGGGTGCCCTATAAATACTCATTTGCCCAGAGGGCTGCAAGCAATTTGCCTAGTGCGTATAGGGAATCAGCACCTAAATGTCAAGTACAATCTTCCTAAAATCGAAAAGCCCGCTTCCACAATTCCCATAGAAAATGGTGAGTTATAGCCTATGTACAGGCACACAATTCGACATTATTCGTTAGTCGTCTAAGTCAGATGGACCCGCAAAAAGTCAGCAAACAGACGGCACAGTAGCAAGCTCCAGATGCAAGGCGCGCAAACCTTGAGGAGCGAGGCGTACTTATGGTACGTCGCAACGATTCACCCTGTTAAATCGGCTCCGCCGTCTCGCGCAGCGAGAATTTAACAGGGCGGGGATGAAGTGCAACGCCGCAGATGGACTTTTTACGAAGCCGTCAAGTCTTTCTCTTTGCCTCGTCTTCGGCCCGAAGTGCCTTCCTTAATATCTTCCCCACATTGGTCTTGGGCAACTCAGCGCGGAATTCCACCTCTGTGGGGAGTTTGTAAACAGCGAGTTTTCCTTTGCAAAACTCAATCATCTCTTCGGCCGTTGCTGTTTCCCCTTCCTTCAAGACCACACAGCATTTGACGGCTTCCCCCCGGGTGGGGTGGGGGATCCCAATCGCACAGGCTTCCTTCACCTTTGGATGCTCATAAAACACCTCATCGATATCACGGGGATAGACATTACATCCCCCACAGATGATCATGTCTTTCTTCCGATCCACAATGTAGAAATACCCCTCCTCGTCCATGGTAGCGATGTCCCCGGTATGGAGCCAGCCGTCTTTGATCGTTAAGGCAGTCTCTTCGGGCATGTTCCGATAGCCTTGCATCACCTGGGGCCCCCTGATTGCTATCTCTCCCCGCTCTCCTATGGGGACCTCCTTTTCGGCTTCGTTCACGTCCACAAGTTTACAGTAAGTATCAGAGAGAGGTATGCCAATGCTGCCCACCTTTCGACGGCCTTCAAAGGGATTGATGTGAGTTGCCGGGGAGGATTCTGTGAGTCCGTAGCCTTCTACGATCACGGCTCCTGTCATCTCTTCAAACTCACGTATCACCTCCACGGGGAGAGGGGCACTCCCGGAAAAACATCCTTTCAAACAGGTCATATCGGTCTTTTTGATGTCCGGGTGGTTTAGAATGCCGACAAACATGGCAGGAACGAGAGGAGCAAAGCTCGGTTTGAATTTTCGGATCGCCTCCAAAAGCGGCTGGGGCTGGGGTTTAGGGACCAGTACATTTCCCCATCCCATGTATACGGCAAAATTCATTGATGTCGTGAGTCCGAAGACATGGAAGAAGGGGAGGGCCCCCAGCATGATTTCTTCTCCCTTCTTAAAGCGCGGGAACCAGGCAGCAAGCTGCTGAACGTTTTTCACAAGGTTTTCCTGGGTCAGGACTGCTCCCTTGGAAACACCGGTCGTCCCTCCGGTATACTGGTACATAGCCACATCGTCGAATTTGAGAGACACCTGGGGAGGGTTGGGTTGGGCACCAGCTAAGAGCTTTTTCCATTTGTAGACATCCGGGGCTGACTTCACATCTGCGGCCAGCTTTTTCTTTTTGGCAACGAGGGGAAACAAGAGACTCTTGGGAAAGGGGAGGTAATCGCCGATGGACGTGTAAATGATCTCTTTGATATTTGTCTGAGGTCGCAAATCTATCATTCGGTTTCCCAGAAGATCAAGGGTCACCAGGAGCTTTGCCTCTGAGTCAGTGAACTGGTGACCCAGTTCCCGATTCGAATACAGCGGATTGTTCATCACCGCCACCCCCCCAATCTTGAGGATGGCATAATAGGCCACAACACAGGGGATGAGGTTCGGAAGTAGAATGGCCACGCTGTCTCCCTTCTTGATTCCGAATCCAACAAGGATAGTGGCAAAGCGGTCGACCATCTCCTTAAGCTCCGCATAGGTGACCTGGTATCCCTGAAATAGCAGGGCCATGTTGTCGGGAAACATCTGGGCGCTCCTGTCAAGGATATCAGGAAGGCATATCTCTTCGAACTCCACACTCTCTGGAACCCCTTCTTCGTAAAACTTAAGCCAGGGTCTTTCCGCTGCGGTCATAATGTGCCTCCTTTGTTAGTTCCGATCCACAAACGGCTCTTTTTTCGATGAGCGGCGTTCTACACGGCTTTCCGTCTGCGGCGCACTACGTGTACGCCTCAACAAAAAGCCTTCCATCGTTCTTAAGCTTTACCCTCTCAACTAGTGTTGTGTCTCAGAAGTTTGTTCAAGAAATATGGTTTCGCCATCAGGCCATTTTCCTTGCTCCGTGAGCATTTTCGGGACGTCAGCTTCGTTTCACTGAATCATGCACGCAGTGAAGTGGAGCGCTACAACTCGGGCCTGAGGCCCTCAAACAGCTTATGATTCTTAACGCTGCACTCAGTTGACGTCTTATAGCGCAAAGGTTGCGCCTGACGGCTTGAACAGAGGCACTACGTGCCCGAAAATGCTCAATGTCGCTCGGAAAAGGCTTTCGGCGGCCGATAACTAATGAAAGTTATTCCCGGGACACGACACTATAACCCATCTCAAAGATGTGAATCAGGGTTCAGGGCAAGGCGCGGGGCGGCGAAAAAGCGCAGCATACACGGTAGTATGTGAGCATTTTGAGCCGACCCGCAACGCCGCCATGGGGCCTTAGACGCATTTTTGAGATGGGTTCTAGAAGGGGTATGATTCAAGCTCTATAATCCTGTCCGCAATCTGCCTCTTCAGGCTCACAGCGTCAATGGGTTGATAACGTGCCAGCTTCTTGACACCTGCCAACTGGGTCCGGAGCATATCCCCTTCTTCCATATAGGCCAGTATCTGCTTAGCCCACATCTCTATCTTCGGTATACCTTCATCTATGTATGCCTTGACTGCGGCAATTTGGTATTTGGCTTTCTCTTCACCATCCCTCGAAATCATTTTCAGGGTTCTTAAAAGCCCGCTCTCCATGGCAAAGACTTCGATCACGATATCAGCAATCCCTGCCATGACCTCCTGTTCGTGCACCAGCTTCTGCTGAAATTTCTGGGCAGCCACACCAGCTACCATAAGGCCAATCTTCTTGCTCATTTTTACCATATGCTCCTGCAGTGCAAGTGCCGTGTCAGGGAGCTGTACAGAGAGGGGTGAGTAATTCATGAGTTCTCCCGCGATCGCCTGTGCAGCCGGGAACAGGGCCAGGCGGCCTTTTAAGGCCCTTCGCATCAAAGTGCCGGGAACAAGCAAACGATTGATCTCGTTGGTTCCCTCCCATATGCGGTTGATCCTAGAGTCCCGGTAGTAACGTTCGGCAGGATACTCTGCACAGTAGCCGTATCCTCCCAAGATCTGGACATACTCATCCACACAATAATCGAGGCTCTCTGAACCATAGACTTTGGTAATGGAACATTCGGCGGCATACTCCCCGATCGCTTTTGCATTCTCGGCACCGCTCTTCTTGGCCTCTTCATCCAGGGTGGCTAACTTGTCGTCAAAGACCCCTGCCAGACGATACATCATGCTCTCGCTTATGAAGGTGAGGATAGCCATATTGGCTAATTTGGTCTTAATCATACCAAAAGAACTGATGGGCACGTTGAACTGGATCCGACTATTGGCGTACTTCACAGCCTCTATAACACAGCCTTTACATCCGCCCACTGTGGCAGCGCCGAGTTTCCAGCGGCCTAAATTCAGAACGTTAAAGGCAATCTTGTGTCCTTTGCCGATTTCAAAGAGCACATTCTCGACGGGCACCTCAGCATCTTCCAGTATCAGCGGTCGCGTGGAGGAGCCATCCATTCCCATTTTCTTCTCTTCAGCGCCCGTAGATACACCAGGGAAATCTCGTTCCACGATAAAACCGGTGAAGTGCTCACCGTCTACCTTGGCATACACAATGAAACTGCTGGCCCAACCGCCATTGGTAACGAACATCTTCGTCCCGTTCAGGATATAGTATTTGCCGTCTTCCGAGAGAACAGCCTTTGTTTTTGCATTCAGGGCATCAGAGCCGGCATCCGCTTCCGTGAGGCAGTAGGCTCCGCACCATTCTCCCGACGCCAATTTCGGCAGATACTTTTTCTTCTGATCCTCATTGCCAAAATATACAATGGGCAGGCTTCCAATCCCTGTATGGGCTCCATAGATTGCAGTAAAGGAACCGGTCGTTCCGGTGGCTTCAGTCACAACAGTGGTGCTTACTTTGTCTAGACCCAGTCCTCCATACTGCTCGGGTATGTCCGTGGCAAGGAGCCCCAACTCGCCCGCCTTGGCCAAAATACCGAGCACCACGTCCTTATCCTTTTCCTCAATCTTATCTTGGTTTGGCAGAATCTCCCTGTTTACGAAATCCTTAGTGGTTTCATAGATCATTCTGTGTTCTTCCTTGAAATCTTCAGGAGTGAACACCTGTTCAGGACTTGCGTCGGTAATAAGAAACTCTCCACCTGCAAAGATCTTCTTGTCTGCCATTGCCTTACTCCTTGTTATTTGTTCTTCGCCTTTTCTCTACCTGCGTGTAGAGGCTCACCTAACTCCAACACTCCATTACTCGATGCCTTCAGCCCGGTTAGGCCATAGTTCTTTACTAGTTTTTACGAGACCATCAGTTTTCTATCTCAAATATACCTGCCGCTCCCATCCCAAAGCCTATGCACATGGAGACCAACCCCCATTGAAGTTTTCTCTCTTGCATTTCATAAATGAGTTGGGTCGTTAACTTCGCGCCCGTGCAACCCAAAGGGTGTCCTAATGCAATGGCGCCGCCGTTTACGTTGGTAATCTCTTCGTTAATGCCGAGCTTCTGGATGCAATAGGTGGCCTGGGCGGCAAAGGCCTCGTTCAGTTCAATCAATTCGATCTGGTCAAGAGTCATGCCGGCAAGTGCCAGCACCTTGGGTATGGCGACCGTGGGACCCACACCCATGTGTTCGGGTTCGCAGCCCTCCACAGCATAGTATCGAAATGTAGCCATCGGTTTCAGACCCAGTTCTTTGGCCTTGTCTTTGGACATTAACACAACCCCTGCTGCGCCATCGCTCATCTGTGAAGAATTGCCCGCAGTAACGGTTCCGTTGGGTTTGAAAGCCGGCCGAATCTGCGAGATGCTCTCTACGGTCGTGCCCGGTCGCACGCCTTCATCTATTTCAAAGACTTCTTCTTCAAACTCAAAATGCCCGTTAGGCAATTCTTTTTGTTTCTTAACCTTCAAGGGAACGATCTGACTTTTGAAGCGACCTGCATTGATGGCCGCCTCAGCCCTCTGCTGGCTTCTTGCTCCAAATTCATCCTGTTGCTCCCGCGTGATATTATAACGCTCAGCAACATTTTCGGCAGTCAGCCCCATCCCCGTGAACGACCCGGGTCTGGTATCCACCAGGGCAGGATTAGGATACATCAAGTTGCCGCCCATGGGAATCTGGCTCATGCTTTCCACTCCACCGGCAATCACCACATCACTGAATCCACACATGATTTTTTCAGCACCGATGGCGATGGCCTGAAGTCCGGAGGCACAGAATCTGTTTACCGTCATCCCTGGAATCCGATCAGGCCAACCCGCAGACATGACTAACACCCGACCCAGGTTAAGCCCCTGCGTAGCCTCCGGAAAACTGCATCCAATGATGACATCATCAATGAGCATAGGATCCAGATCCGAGGCCCTCCTCAGCAGATCGTCCAATACAGTGCATCCCATCTGCTCGGGGCGAGTGTGCGTCAGGGTTCCACGTGGAGCCCTCCCGACTGCCGTTCTGCAGGCGGCAACAATCACGGCGTCTCTCATCTTATCTTCCTTCCCGTTGTCAAGAGTTATACCGTCATTTACTAATCTTAATTCCTGAGGGGTTTGCCGGTAGTCAACATGTGCTGAATCCTGGCGTGGGTCTTTGGTTCGCCACACAGGCTCAAAAAGGCCTCTCTCTCAAGATTCAGGAGGTACTGCTCGCTGACCAACGTGTTTGCGTGGACGTTCCCGCCGCACAGGACGTATCCGGCCTTGCCGGCAACCGTGGCGTCGTGTTCGGTGATATAGCCAGCCTCGTGCATGGACCATAGACCGAATTTTATCGTGGCAAAGGCATTCTCACCAGCTGCGCGGATGTCATCCCTTGGCCTTGGTGGCACATATCCCTCCATATTCATGGCCCGGACCGTCTTCTTTGCGTCTTCCATGAGGTAATCTCGATTGGCCGTCATCTTATCCACAGGCTTCAGATATCCAAGTTTTACCGCTTCAGGGCCGGAGGTCGATACCTTGGCCATGGCAATCGTTTCAAAGGCCCTGGCAATGAACGGCATCAACTCAATTTGCTGCTGATAGAGTCCGCCTTTTTGAACCTCAAAGAGGTTTTCTGTGTTCCGAAGCAGCATCTCTTTGGTTCCACCCCCAGCCGGGATCAGACCGACGCCGGCTTCCACCAGGCCCATGTAGGTCTCGGCAGCATAGCGTACGCGATCCGAAGCCAGACAGATTTCACAACCACCGCCTAAGGCCATCCCCGCTGGAGCGGCCACAACAGGTTTGTCGAGACACTTCAGCTTCATGAATGCGTCCTGGAATCTTTTGATCATCCAATCCAGGTCGTCCCACTCCTCTTCCTGGGCCGTGAAAAGAACCAGAGGCAGGTTCGCCCCAACCGAGAAATTCACCGCATGATTAGCAATCACCAGGCCCTCAAAATCTTTGCTGACGATTTCTGCGGCCTGCATCACCATGTTGATGATATCGTCGCCCATGGCATTCATCTTGGTGTGAAACTCCAAACATGCCACGCCATCCCCAATGTCTATAAGGGAGGCCCCGGTATTTCCAGCCACCTTTTTCTCTCGTTCCTTGAGGGAGGGCAAGAAAATGATCTCCGGCTTCACAGGAACTACAGCGTATTCCTTTGAAGCAGGATCATAGTAGTAGGCCACACCTTCGTCTGTCTTGTAAAAAGAGGCATGCCCGGCATCAAGCATCTCCTGAACCCATACAGGGATCTCGCAGCCGGCCTCCTTCATTTTGGTCACCGAGTCGTCTACCCCGAGCACGTCCCAGGTTTCAAAGGGCCCCATTTTCCACCCGAAGCCCCATTTCATGGCGTTATCAACATTTACGATATCATCAGCAATTTCTGGAATCCGGTTGGCCGAGTAAATGAGGGTTTCCGTCAAGGTACGAAAGGTAAACTGTCCCCCGACATCTTCCGCGTAATACAAGGACTTGATCTTCTGGGCAGTGCCGGAAATGGTTTTGGCTGTTTCCAAAGACGCCAGCTTGACCTTTTCTTGGGGGCCATGCTCAAGGGTATTGTAATCCAGTGAGAGGATGATTCTACTCCCTTCACTGTCTCTATCTTTTTTGTAGAAGCCTTGTTTGCTCTTTTCACCGAGGAGCTTGTTTTCAATCATCCGGTCTACCAGTTCCGGTGACTTGAACACCTCCCGTTTCTCATCGGAAGGTGCTCCATCGTATACATTGTCTGCCACATGAACCAGCGTATCCAGACCCACGAGGTCCGCTGTCCTGAAAGAGGCACTTTTGGGATGGCCTATGACGGGACCGGTCAGCTTATCTACTGCCTCAATAGTCAATCCCAGGTCCATCATGATTCGGATGACATGCAGCACGCTGAAGACGCCGATTCGATTTGCCACAAAATTGGGTGTGTCCTTGGCAAAAACCACCCCTTTTCCCAATACCTTTTCACTTGTCTCGGCAAGGATTTCCATAACTTCAGGTAGTGTGTCAGGCCCCGGTACAATTTCCATTAGCTTCATATATCTCGGAGGGTTGAAGAAATGGGTAATGGCAAAATGTCTTCGGAAGTCTTCCGACCGACCCTCACACAGTGCCTGCGCCAATATGCCTGAAGTATTGGAGGTGATTATGGTGCCGGTGTTCATGACAGCTTCAATCTTTTCGAAAACACTCTTCTTGATATCAAGGCGCTCCACCACGACCTCGACGATCCAATCTACCTCGCTCAACAGCCCTATGTCGTCCTCCATGTTGCCGATAGCGATCAGCTTGGCGTTTTCAGGCAGGTAAAAGGATGCCGGTTTTGACTTCAGTGCTGTATCCAGCCCCTTTTTTATGAATTTGTTCCTGAATTCTTTGCTCTCCTTGGTGTACCCTTTCTTCTCGTCGTCCCCTGTAAACTCAGGCGGCACTATATCGAGAAGAATGACCTCGATACCGACATTGGCCATTTGGGCGGCGATAGCTGCGCCCATGACACCGGCTCCGATCACACCGGCCTTTCGTATCCTTTTATTCATGGAGTAACCCCCTTGATCGATTGAAGCTCCCGCAGCTCACATGGCCTTTTTTTCTTGTCGGCTTTGCAGCCATTCGCCCTCGTTGCGGTAATCCAGACAGATGTCCTTCAATTCCCGCTTCTTCTCAAGAAATCGTTGTTTCATGCCCCGCAGCCATTCCAGGTGTCGCCGAGCACCCTCAAGAGTCAAGAAAAAATGGTCCTCGGGAGGATCTACGGCAAAAGAGATACTCCCATTGCTGATCTGAACCTTGCCCGGGCTACTGCATGTCATACAGCGGACCTGGTGAGGTGCTAAGAATCGGAAGGTGTCACCTCCGCAGGCAGGACAGCGCCAGGGGCTTGCCTGCCAATCCGGAGCAGGACCGAAAAGGGCTTTAGCCAGGGTCTCAACTACCTGAAGGTTTTCATGGTTCATGAAGACCTCTCCCGGTAGGGCTCCGTACACGACTTCACTCCCCTTGAGTTGCCCACCCATCAGGCGGACGGCGCTCTCCAGGCAAAGCTTGGTGTAGCCCTCCATGCCGGGGATGCCGGCTACGGCAACTGCTACCGCAGGCTTGTCCCAGAGCCGTTGGAAGTGGGGGTAAAAGGAAAGACCCCTGTCCATGAGTTTCTTGAGACTGGCGTTTGCAGATAGAAGATAGGTTGGTGCCACAAGAATGAGGGCATCAGATTCGAGTAATGCTTCAACTATTTCCGAGAAATCGTCCTGCTGTGGACACGTATCAAAGAGACAGGTATAACAGGCCAGGCACGGCCCGATATCCATCTGTGGCAGGCGTATGAGTAGAAGGCTATGAGGCTCAGGGATGTGGCGGCTGATCTGCTTTGCTATCAACTCGCTATTTCCGAGTTTGCGGGGCGAACCCACCAAGGCCAGTACCTTTTGCACAACACCTGCCTATCATTTTCCAGACGACTATTTCATTTTCTCGCCTGGTGACTCGAAGTGCCTTTGAACGCTTTATCGAAGCACACTGGGAGCATATTGGCTTCACACAGATCAGCGGAGAAAGTGTTATCCACTACTTGCCAAGCATTCCCTTTTTAAGCGCTGAGTCGGCTGGTTTGTTGCCGAGCCAAATGGAAAAGAGGGCCTTCTTGAAATCAAGCCCCCTTATGGTCCCTTTAAGCGTTCCCTTCATGAATACGCTTACTCCCTGCCCCGGATTGTAGATTATGTCGTATACGTCGTCTTTCTTTGCCTCTTCCGTGAAGAACGAATTGAATTTGTCTATCTCCTTTTTGATGGGAAGGACATTTCCGCCAGTTGCCTTGCCAAAACCTTCGTTCCAGCCATCTATCAACTTCTCGCCGGAAACACCATCGTAAATAAAATGCATTTTGACTGCCATAGATTCATCTGCCTCTATGATCTTTTGAGGGTCGGCATTCTTTTGTGTGAGGTAGAGGCCGCCCACATAAACCTTGACAAACCTGAACTTCTTGCGCAGGCCGGCCCCATTTAGGACCAGTTCGTCCTTGCCTGCAGTCATGGAATCAGGCAGTTTGGCACCCCCAATTTCCTTAGCGACGGCAAATGGAGTAACCATCAGAAAGGCCAATATAATAATGATTAGTCTCTTGATCATCACATCCTCCTTTAGTTTAGGACAGTAAACCGCTTTTTCACGAAAGGATAATATGAAAAAGACGCCCGGGTGTCAAGGGTGCATCGCACGGATGGAGTCGTGCTATGGAGGCCTGAACAAATTCATCGGGGGACCATTCAAAGGATCTTTGCCTGAGCGGCTTTTCGATGTTGACACTAAGTGGAATATCGTGTCAAATAAGAATGGTGGCTTTTCACGTTATACTCACAGCGGTGTCCTGGGCCATCTGTGTCACCCGAGGTCCTAAGACAGTTTCTGAGGAAGATCTGGTAAGATGATATGCCCAAAGTGCAGATTTGACCAACCAGATGAGGCATATTGTGCGTTTTGTGGGATAGACGTTAAGAAATATGAACAGCAAATAAGAAAGAAGCGTAATAAAGCGTATTTGCTGACTGCCCTGATAGCCTTTGCCACTCTCTCCACAGGCGCGTATCTGATCTCCGTTTATCGCGCAAAAACCCCTGAGCAGGTTCCCATATACAGCGATGAGAAGGATAGGGTTCAGACCAAGGGGATTACTGCCTCGAAGTCCAGGCGGGGCCGGCCTGCAGCCAAGTATAAACCGCAGACCCAAGGAAGAAGAGACTTACGCCGTCCAGGTCAGTCGCGAGAGGCATCATCTTTTAGGCGTGACAGAGGTGAAGACAGGTCCGACAGGGGCGCTGAACGCGACTTGGACCAGCAAAAGGCCGAGTTGCCTGGCAAGCGGCAAACTGAGACGTTCACGCCGGCAGAATGGTTTGAAAGAGGCAGGGCGCTCGATGATGAGTCTGAGGCCGAAATAGAATACTATGAAAAGGCCATCAAATTGGACCCTGAATTTGTGCCTGCCTTGTATCGTCTTGGTGCCATTTATTATCGCCGGGCCAACCATGAGTTGGCTGATCAGCAATTCGCCAAGTTTCTCAAATACGCTTCTGAAGAGGACAGGGCAGCCTACGACATCTACGTCTATTATTCTCCATACGACGTGGAAAGACTGTCTGGGGAGCAAGTAGCAGAGAAAGCGCCAGAAGAAGGGGTGGAAGAAGAGACCTCGCCGGAAGCCGAAGAGGTGGAGGAAGAAGAAGGGTTGGAGGCTGAAAAGACGGGGGAAGAAACACCCCTGGAAGCCGAGGAGCTGGAAGAAGAACCAGCTGCGGAAGGAGAAGAGACGGAGGGAGAAACAACGTCGGAAACTGAGGGGGCCGAAGAAGAAACCCCTTCAGAAGACGAAGAGGAGACAGGCGAGTCTGTTAGTGAGGAGGGCGAGGAGACAAGCGAAGAAGTGCTGACCGTTGTCAAGTTTCTACCCGTTGATGGACACGTGGTAGTGCCGGTCGTCTTTAATGGTTTCCTCGAGGCAAGGGTCCTTGTCGATACAGGAGCTGGAATCACGGTTCTTTCAAGAGAGCTGGCACAGAGGCTCCAATTGGCAGAAGAACCGGGCCATGGCATAACACTGAAAACAATGGCCGTGGACATCCAGGCACAGTTGGCAACGCTCGATTCCATTCAAGTCGGAGACCTGATCGAAAACAACTTTCGTGTAGCAATATCAGACTTACCCAGCGGAGAGGAAAGAAAGTTTGATGCCATTCTTGGCATGGATTTGCTGAACAAGTATAAAGTACAGATTGATAGTGAAAATAGCCGACTTGTTCTTAGCCCCGGCAGGAGCAGTGGTCATTAATCAGGGAGTACCGCACCAAGACCTTTCGAGCTTGGGCTGGAATATTGAGACCTCTGCAAAACGTTTCCCGCTGCAGCAGGGTTCAAGATGATCGGCTGCTCCGCGTGGGATTTATTTCATCTTGAAAAACCTGGTCCTCTGGGCTAGGTCAGAGGCGATTGGCTTTGCCTTTTGTAAGATGCAGCGATAAATCCGAAACTCGAAATTCGAAACACGAAACAATATCAAATGACAGAAATTCAAATGATTCAAACAGAAGAGTTTGTAAGGCATGGTTTGTTTTGTTTCGGTCATTGGAACATTTTGTAATTCGGATTTGTTTAGGATTAGCGCAAAGCTTCACTTCGTGCCGATATTCGGATTTCGAGTTTTGTAACGGCCGGGTAGTAAATTATCCTCTTCCAGGGGTTATACCAAAGCCGGGTCCTCTGGGCCTGGATTCTTTACTAAGCTTCTTGAAAGAAGGAGGGCGCTATGCGTCGTTTTCCAAAGAAAATGTTCCTCGTTTTGACCGCAACTATATCGGTCATGTTGTCAGTTTGTGCGTTCGCCTACCAAAATGAGCCCTATGATTTCCGGGGGATAAAGTGGGGAACCAAGATCGATAAACTGGCGGGCATGGTGCTTACCGTGGACGGTGGTGATTTGAAGGCCTACACAAAGAAGAGTGACGATATGGTGATGGGAGATGCGAAACTGCGCAGCATCCAATATGTCTTTTACAAAGGCCAGTTTTATTGTGTCCGTATTGAGTTTGCGGGTCTTTCCAATTTCAACAGAATACGGGCAGAGTTTCTCCATATGTACGGCAAGCCCGAGGGACGGCAGTACTTCGACAGACATTACTATTGGGCGGGAGGTACTGCCAGCGTAACCCTGGACTATGATGAACTCACAGAAACGGGTGAAGTCGGTTATAAATACATGCCGGTTCAATCTCGAATAGAGGAAGATGAAAGGAATCGAGTAATGGAGGGCGCTGGGGAATCTGCGGAAGATGGAGCGTCGAACGGTCAATAGACCCTAACGTTGCAAAAGCCGAGGGTGCTGTAGATCCAAGGCGTGCAAGGGTGAGGCTGTAGTAGGCTACGCCGAACCCTTGGCAACCCGCCAGAGGCGGGCAAGCGCAGGTCGTCAGATCCCGCCCACCGGGGAGATACAGTATCATTGGCTTTCCCGAAGGGTAAACAACATGGCTGTTTTTCTGGTTTTCTGGATATCACCCGCAGTGAATTCCACAAAATCGTTCAAATATCTAGTGGAGAAGGGCTATGGTTGGTTTTTAGAACCTTCTGCATGTTGTTTATGCAACTAAAGGGTAACGTCAGCAGTTGGCAGGTCACACATTACGGTCAAAACACACGGAACGACAAGGCATACAAGTTTATCTTGTAATGGCTCGTCAATTTACGGGAAGCCACTTCCCGGTTATCTTCCATCCTGACGAATTGCATTTCCTATCCATTCCTCTTTTCAAAACAAGATCAAGGGTCAGTGACGGGGGCGGAAGCTTCTGCGTATAGCAGAAAGATTATGCTCTTGCGGGAGTCCTAACATGGTCAAATACAGCGGAGTCAATCACTTGGCAATGGCTACGAGAGATATGGATACCACCACCCGCTTCTGGCGGGATTTGCTCGGTATGCGTTTGGTGGCGAGCCTTGGAAGGCTCGGATACAGACACTATTTCTTCGAGATATCCGAGCACGACATGATTGCCTTTTTCGAGTGGCCGGACGTGGACAAGGTTCCCGAGAAGGATCACGGTGTACCTGTAAAGGGTCCGTTTGTCTTCGACCATGTCTCATTCGAGGTGGAAAGCGAGGAGGATCTGTGGGAGCTGAAAGATAGATTGGAAGCCGCTGAAGTCTGGGTTTCCGAGGTCATCAATCACGGATTCATCCACTCCATCTACTCCTTCGATCCTAACAACATCCCCATTGAGTTCAGCGCCCCGGTACCGGGTGTGAATATCAGGAAACATCCGAAGATGAGGGACAAAAGGCCGTCAGCTGTCGCACAAGAAGGGTCCGAGCCCCAACCCGGGCATTGGCCGGAAGTTATAAAGGCCACGCCTCACGAGGAGCGCATGGTCTATTCTGGTGAGGGGATGATTCTCACCGAAGATGACGAGGCTGAGAAATAGGGGTGCGATCATGAGGGCATATCGTTTTCTTGTGGGCCCTAAGACTGTTCAATCCCCTGTTTTTTGTCATTATTTTGACGCTAGTCAGAGGTCGTGTTGGCCAACATCACAAGATTAATGTGATAGCCTTCTTTTCAACGTGTGGTTCTTGTCTGTTCTGCTTTTGCAACCTCAACTTGATGCAAGGTGTCAGAATGTTATGAGGCTCCAGCCTGTTTTTTGGCACACTTCTTTCATGTACACACACTCGTGTGCATGATTTTTGGTGCCAGAGAGGTGTCTCTTTGTGCTTGGACGCACAATAGGGCTCCTTTTTGTATAATGGCCCGACCAAGCAACCAGAACACCCATTATTTTGTGTGGAGGGAGTGGCTATGACGTTGCGGGAGATCACAGAAAGATGTAAAAAGCTGGGAGTTGATGAAGAACGATGCAAAAGTGATAAGTACAGTGAGCTCGTTTTCTACAAGAAGGACATAGACGAGTGGTACAAGATATTTGCTGACGTGTTGGGGCCTGCGGTGAAACCTGCTGGGAAAAAACCTAACAAAGAACATCTTCTTTTGACAAAAGACTACGGTGGAATGTGGGTTGGTCAGACGCTATTTAGGAAAGAATTTAAAGATGTTACCGTGATAGCCATGATTTGGCCATGGGAAGACGGTGTTCATGCTACATTAAAGATGGCCCTTTTAGAAACAGAGAAGTCGGAAGTGAAGCTCTCCGCTTGCAGGGTGCGGTTTCCCTTTGCGGGCTTACGGGCCCGGTTAGGTAAAGGCCTGCTTTAGACACTATTTCCGCCATGTAAGGTGGGGGCTGTCTGTCGGCAGCGCTATGCAACCGGCAGTACTTGAGTCAGGTTCTGAACCAATAAGAACTCATATCTTACATGTTGCGACGGCCTTACGAGAAGCCAACCTGTGCTCGGCAGGATCCTTCCCGATACAGAAAAAAACTCCAAGAAACATCAAATAGCATAATTTAAGGGATAAAGAGGTTGGCCGCGGATGACTCCAAGAGGTTCCTGGGGATTAGTGATTAGCGATTGACAGCTAAAACGGGGGAGATATATTAATCATCAATCTTCAATGTAAAAGGGGAGGAGAACCATGGCAAAAATGGTCAAGGGCGCAAAGCGGTATCTGCTGCTCAGAGGTAGAGACGAGAATGGGGATGATATTGTGATTGATATATTTAGCAAAAAAGAACTTGATGTGGCACTGAAAGAGGGCAGAGTTAAAGAGGAAGACGATGTTGTGAAGGTTGAACTGATGGGCAAGGTTGATCTCAAGACGCCAGGGAAGTCCAAGAAACGCCGAAAGAGTATTTCACGTTCTAATTGACCGGATAGCTCCTTGTGATTTGAGGTTTACGTTAGCGAAATGTTTCTTTCGTTTAGATGGTGCCTATCCATAAATAACGTAACAAGTGTTGGGCACCGCGTAAGTTTCCAATTCATAAACGAGGAATTTTTCTGATGAGCAAGGCCGCACAAGGGTTTTCGTCGAGGCGTACAGATCGTACTTCGCAGACGGAAACCCGCGGAGAACGCCGCTCATCGGGAAAAGGGCCATTTATGGATGGAAACTAGATAGGTTTGAGAGGGAATACCTCCGGTGGAAACACAAAAGGTCTATGTGAATCAAGACGATACAGCGGTCCTTGTATGCCCGAACTGCGGATTGTCAAAGAATATCAGTGTCGCGAAGTTCAAGGCCCGCAGGGATTCGTTAAAGATAAGGTGCAAGTGCCAGTCGACTTTTTCTGTTTCCTTTGAATTCAGAAGGGCCCACCGCAAAAAGACAAACCTGAAAGGGTATTACAGCAGGCTTCCCGCGTGTAAAGAGTCGCACGGTATGCTGGTCAAGAATATCTCCCAGACCGGGATCGGATTTGCTACTTTTGCCCCGCACAATCTCATGAAGAGTTCAGAAGTCCGGGTGACATTCACACTCGACGATGCGAAACAGTCAAAGATAGAAAAAGACGTCGTCGTGAGAGTGATCGAGGACAAGTATGTCGGGTGTGAATTTACGGACCCCTCGAAATTTGATAAGGCCTTAGGGTTCTACCTCATGCCTTAGTATCCACTCCCCAGAGTCCCATCCAACACGGCTGCCTTCAACCCTGAGCCACTCGGACTGAGCTCGTGTTCAAGGCTAAGACCGAAGTGAGCCCGTCGCGGGCGGCCAATGGAGGGGATGTCACTGCTTACGTCACAGATACTCCCTTCCAATGCTATTGGGATTGCAGCAAAGTCTATTCAAGCTTAATTTGTTGTGGGCGCGGACTCGCCACAAGAGAAGACGAATGCCGACTTTGGGGTCTCTTGGGACAGGCGTTTATGCCTTGACCAAGGTGTATGCTTCACATATGTTCATAAAGATGGGCATACGCGTGAAATCAACAACGATCATAGGCCTGGCGATATCCTGCGTTTGCTTTATTGCTGGAGGTCTGGGGCTGTACTTTTATCGATACGCAGTGTCGCCCAGACAGACCAGCGAAACGAGTGCTGTTGTGTGGATAAGATCTGGCCAGAGCTTCTCGGGAACAGTTGCCCAACTTCAAGAACGCGGCCTAGTACGGCACCCGCAAAAGTTTCGCTGGCTTGCCAGGCTGAGGGGAGATGACAGGCATATTCGAGCCGGGGAATACGTTCTTCGTCCTTCCATGTCGCCGAATGCAATCCTGGATACTTTGGTCAGCGGTGAGGTCCTCCTGCATAAAGTCGTTATTCCGGAGGGGTCCACTCTCTTTCACATAGGCAGGACCCTGGAAAGAGCTGGACTTATGTCACAGGAAGCATTTCTGTATGCAGCCGAGGACCCGCGCCTGGTAGAGGACCTTGGCCTAAAGGGAAATACTTTTGAAGGATATCTTTTTCCAGAGACGTATCATTTTCCCAAGGGAGTTACTCCTCGGGAAGTCATAGATAAGATGGTTGACCATTTTCGCTCGGTTTTCACACCCACTTGGATCGAGCGGGCGGAAGCCATAGGCCTTACCACCCATGAAGTGGTAACCCTTGCCTCTATTGTTGAAAAAGAGACGGCAGCACCTCAAGAGCGGCCACTAATTGCAGCTGTGTTTCTGAATCGGCTCAAACGGGGCATGCGTCTTGAGAGCGATCCTACTGTCATCTATGGGATGAAAGACTTTAATGGAAACCTTACTCGAAAAGACCTTAAAACTCCGACTCCCTATAACACCTACCAGATAAAGGGCCTACCACCGGGACCCATCGCCAATCCTGGGCGGGCGTCCATTGGGGCCGTGCTTTATCCATCCGAAGGACCCTTCCTCTACTTTGTATCGAAGAATAACGGCTCCCACCACTTTTCCCGCACCCTGAGTGAACACAACCAGATGGTGAGACAATACCAGCCCCGCGTACCTTAGGCGGTCAGCAGATTCTTGTCTTTGGCTTCAACAGAGTGAAGCGCGGCTCATATTGTATGCTTCTACCAGCAATACCGCTATATGCTGCACGCCAAAAATCATCCACAAAAAACCACCCATGGCTCTCCATTCTGATAAATTTTAAATCCCATGAATTATTAATAAAATAATCATCTCGCCTGCATTTTTTTCTTGACATTGCCACCTGGTATCTATATTAAGCCAAATAGTGGTTTAAAGTGGATGGAAAAAGGCGGTTAGGATCAAGAAATGTTTCGGGGAAGTTCATTCCATAACATAGATCCAAAAGGTCGATTGATTATACCGGCCCGTTTTCGAGATGCGCTCAGGCAGAGCAGTGTGGACGGGCTCATGATCTCAACTATGGATGGCGCCTTGTCTTGTTATACTTTTGAAGAATGGCGCAAGATAGAACGGCGAATTCTCGACCTCGCCGTGAAGAGCGAACACATGAGGCGTTTCAGACGCATCTTTATAGGCGGTGCCCATGAATGTCTGCTCGACAAGCAGGGAAGAATTCTGATTCCACCAAGCCTCCGGACGCGTGCTGGTCTGAAGAAGGAGGCTGTACTCATAGGAGTGTTGGATCATTTTGAGGTCTGGGCCAAGGAAAGCTGGACCCAGGAGGACAAGAAACTTCAGAATGATCTGAAGACTGAGGATCTTAGAAACGAGGTCGCTGAACTGGGGCTTTAGGGTGAGTGGGCCATGCAATATCGCCATGTCCCGGTTATGGTCAATGAGGTTCTTGGCTATCTAAACTGCTCACCCGGCAAGACATATGTGGATGGTACCTTAGGGGGGGGTGGCCATGCCAAGGCGATTTTGGAGGCCATCGGTCCGGACGGCTTGCTGCTCGGGATCGATCGAGACCCGGATTCGATTGCCCATGCCGGGCAATCCCTCCATTCATTTCAACCAAACCTTCAAATCTTTCACGAAGACTTCACTCATCTCCCACAAATTCTTTCGCGATTACGCCTTACCAACGTCGATGGGATTTTGCTCGATTTGGGGCTTTCCCTCTACCACCTGGAAGGGAGTGGCCGTGGTTTCAGCTTCATGCGGGACGAGCCTTTGGACATGCGTATGAACCCGACGCAAGGTCATACGGCTGGAGCACTGGTAAACAGGCTATCGGAAAAAGACCTCGCAGACCTTCTATATCGCTATGGAGAGGAGCCCAAGGCCGTTCGTATTGCAAAACGCATTGTAGAGAGCCGTCGTCAGCAAGCGATCATGTCGAGCCTGCAACTTGCAGATATTGTCAGGAAGGCTGTTCCAGTCCGGTATAGGCGGGGGCGAAGCCATCCGGCCACGCGGACATTTCAAGCCTTAAGGATAGCAGTGAACCAGGAACTGGAGGCCTTGGAAGAATTCTTGGATAAGGCAGTTGATCTTCTGAATCCAGGGGGACGGCTTTGCGTCATGTCGTTCCATTCCCTGGAAGACCGTATTGTCAAAGAGCGTTTCAAAACCCTTGCCAAGGAGTGCATCTGCCCGCCTCGATTTCCGAAGTGTGTGTGCCAAAAAACACCCCAGGTGTCTATCCTAACAAAGCGGCCCGTGCGACCCGGTCCGGAAGAGATTATGAGAAATCCCATGGCTCGAAGCGCCAAGTTAAGGGCCGCAGAACGCCTGACAGAGGAGGAAGCATGAAAATAGGGAAGGTTTCCACGTGGCGCCATCCAATGGTGGCGATAGGGATCGCGCTCATGGTGGTCCTTATGGCAGAACTCTTAGTCTATACCTGGTGCAGAGTACAGTATGTGCGCATCGGATATGAGATTACTGAAGCCACCAAGGAGCATCAGCGCTTAGCGGAACTTTACAGGAGATTAAAGGTTGAGGAAGCCAGTCTGAGATCCCCTGAGCGCATCATGCGCATAGCGCAGCAACGAGGGCTGGTGATGCCTGATTCAAAACAGGTTAGGGTAATCCCATGAGGATCGGCAGATCAAAGAAACCGAATCCATTAAAATGGGTTCGGTTTCGGATTATCATCGTGGGGGCTGTTTTGGGGGTCTGTTTTGCCCTTGTGGTGGCCCGCGCGTTTCAATTGCAGGTGGTTGAGGGAAGGCAGCTTCAGTCCAAGGCTGAAGATCGATACACAAAGGCCTTTTGCAATACATCAAAAAGGGGAACGATCTATGACCGGAATCACACAGAACTGGCTCTTAGCCTCGATGTGGAATCCATCTGTGCTGATCCGACTAAGATCTCATCTCCAAAACAGATAGCCAGGCCCCTCGCTCGGGCCTTAAACTTGAAGCAAGCGTCTCTGTCAAAGAAGCTACGTTCGGGCAGGAGCTTTGTCTACGTCAAGAGGCAGGTAAACCCTGCGAAGGTCTCGGCGGTCAGAGCGTTGAAGCTGGACGGAATCGGCTTTCGGACCGAGAGCCGCCGATTCTATCCTCTCAAGAGCCTGGCTGCGCAGGTAATAGGGTTTTGCGGGACTGATGGAAACGGTTTGGAGGGACTGGAATTCCGCTATGACGCCTACCTGAAAGGCCGTGAGAGTTCCGGGACGATTATAAAAGACGCCCTTGGCCGGTCTTTTGCCGGGGAATCTTCTTCTGAAGGGAAGCCCGGTTATAACTTAATTCTGAATCTTGATAAGAACATTCAATATATTGCCGAAGAGGCCCTTTCTGAAGGAGTAAGGAAGTCTAGGGCCAGGTCCGGCATAGCACTAGTCATAGTTCCCAGCACTGGGGCCATCCTGGCAGTTGCCCATGTGCCTCGGTTTAACCCAAATGCTTTTGGCCAGTATGAACGATGGCTGTGGCGAAACCGTGCGCTCACGGACTCGTTTGAGCCGGGTTCCACGTTCAAGATATTGCTTGTGGCCGCAGCGCTTGAATCGGGGATGTGCACACCTGATTCAGAGTTCTATTGCGAGGAGGGGGCCTATCGAGTCGGCAGGAATGTGGTGCACGATACTCATCCCCACGAGACACTTTCGCTTCGGGATATTGTGAAATACTCGAGCAACATAGGGGCCGCCAAGGTAGGCAAGAAGGTCGGACCTGCATACCTCCATCATAAACTCGAGGAATTCGGTCTTGGAGAAAAATCTGGTATCGACTGTCCTGGGGAGACCCCGGGCAGCTTACTGCCTGTCGGAAGCTGGACAGAGATTGATGCCGCGACGATCTGTTTTGGACAGGGGGTCTCTCTTTCAGCGTTGCAGCTGGGTGTTGCAGTATCTACCGTAGCCAATGGCGGGCTGATGATGAAGCCGTATTTGGTGCAGAAGATAGCTGACATACAGGGCCATACAATCAAGAGTTTTGAACCCACTCTTCTACGAAGGGTCATTTCACGCGAAAATGCCCGTCGTCTGACCCGCATGATGATGAGAACCGTGGAAGAAGAGGATGGCACGGGTGTCAAAGCGGCTGTGAGAGGCTACCACGTTGCCGGCAAGACGGGAACGGCCCAGAAGGCAGATCCGGCGGCAGGGGGGTATGCGGCGGGGAAATATGTTGCCTCATTCGTGGGATTCGCGCCTGCTGAAAACCCGGAGATTGTTGTGCTCGTGGCCATTGACGAGCCTCAAGAAGAGCATTATGGGGGTGTGGTTTCCGCCCCTGTGTTCAGACGCATCGTCCGTGAAACGCTCAGGTACTTGAAGGTGCCTCCGGAAGTGGTCACCCCGGAGCATGCGGACCCTCACTTCAATAGCCCTCAAAAGGATATCCGTCGGGGTCCGGAAGAGCCTCTCAGAGTTTCAAATGAGGAGCCGAAAATGGGGTGAAACTGGGCCTTCTCTTGGAGTCTTTACCGGTTCTGCGTTTTGCAGGACAGGAAGGCCGGATTATCGACTCTGTTCACTATGATTCGCGCACTGTGACGCCTGGAGGATTATTTGTGGCGATCCAGGGCCATCGCTCGGATGGATATACCTATATTGAAGAAGCAATTGAAAATGGAGCCATTGCTGTTCTGGCAGAAAAGGAATGGCCTGGACGGCCATCAATTAGTGTGGTTCAAGTCGACAATGCCCGACTGGCCCTGGCTGCAGTTTCGTCAGCATTCTATGGGGATCCATGCCGAGAGCTCTTCATGATCGGTATTACCGGCACAAACGGTAAGACAACCACAGCCTATTTGATGGAGTCTATCTTGACTGCCGCAGCCCTGAAAGTCGGCGTCATTGGTACCATTGATTACCGATTTGGAGGGCAAAGCTTTGCCAGTCCAGTTACCACACCCGAGTCCCTTGATCTAATGCGGCTTTTGCGCAGCATGGCCGACAGCGAGGTTACTCACGTGGTACTTGAAGTTTCGTCCCACGCGCTTGATCTCCATCGGGTAGCCTGCTGCGATTTTGATGTGGGGGTTTTCACCAATCTGTCAAGAGACCACCTGGACTATCACCACGACATGGATACCTACTGGCAATGTAAACGGGAGCTTTGCATAGGGCGACTGGGGGTCGGATCAAAGCAGGAAGGGGCCACTGCAGTCATTAACTGGGATGACCCCAAGGGAAAGGGGCTATGTGCAGACGTGTCGGTACCTTGCATGCGTACAGGGTTTTCAGACGATTGCGAAATCTTTGCCAAAGATATACGTCTCACCAAAGAAGCTGTTTCAGGCAGGGTAAGGACTCCAGAAGGCGAATTTGATTTCACTTCTTCTCTCGTTGGAAAGCACAACGTATACAACATTCTATCTGCGACAGGTGTTGCAATAGCACTTGGTTTACCCTTGGAGACGATTCAGAAAGGAATAGCCGAACTCCGGGGGGTGCCAGGCCGGCTTGAGTGCGTGGCCAACGAATTAGGACTTTCAGTCTTTGTAGACTATGCCCATACGCCGGACGCCTTGGAAAACGTATTGACTGTTATGAGAGCGCTCACAGCCGGCCGAACGATCACCATATTCGGTTGTGGCGGGGATCGGGATAGATACAAACGCCCCATGATGGGCGCTGCCGCGGGCCGACTCAGTGATCTTGTGGTATTGACTTCTGACAACCCGCGCACTGAAGCACCAGAGGCGATACTGGCGGATATTGTCCAGGGGATTGCCGCTATTCAGAGTCACCAATACGAATCTCATGAATTGGCAAAGGGATTTGAGGCCCCAGGCTATGTTGTTGAACCAGATCGGAGGAAGGCCATTGCGTTGGGGCTTGGCGCGGCCAAGTCCGGAGACACCGTGATTATTGCCGGCAAGGGGCACGAAACCTATCAGATCACAGGTGAGACAACTGCGCCTTTTGATGACAGGGCAGAGGCTAGGCAAGTACTAAAGCAACTCTATGCAGTAGGCAGTAAGCAGTAGGCAGTAGGGAGTAGGCAACAGAGTTGAAAGCTCAAAGACATAAGAGAAAGGCGTATGGCTTACGGCGTAAGGGAAAGAGCAAAGCGCACAGGGCATAGAGCAGGGCCGAGGAGTGATGGACGATTGTCGATTGAGAGAATGTTTTTGAGCCGACAGGCGCAATGCGGATTTGAGAATTTGAGGTTTAGATCACTTTAGCACAGTTTCGCTGATGACTGACAACTCAAAACCCTGGACTGTTTCAGATGTCTTGCAGGCAACAGACGGACGCCTAATGCTTGGGAATGAGGCGGCTCGATTTCAGACTATTTCCACTGATTCCCGAACCACCAAGGTCGGCGATCTCTTTGTAGCTATTACAGGGCCAAACCACGATGGGCACGACTTCTTGCAGAATGCCTTTGATAGAGGGGCCCACGGTGTTCTGGTAGACCAGGACTATGTTGGCAAGAAAGCGCCCGTGTCCAAGGAAGACGAATTCTGGATAGCTGTGCCGGATACTCTAAGGGCCCTTGGAGACCTGGCTGCCTTTCGTCGCCGACATAGCAATGTGTCAGTCGTAGCCATAACCGGGACTAATGGCAAAACTACGACCAAGGAGATGACGGCGGCGGTGCTGGGCCAGACCACTTCGGTGTTGAAAACGCCCGGCAACTTCAACAACCTGATCGGACTGCCCCTCACTCTCTTTGGATTGAACGATAGCCATGAGTGGGCTGTCCTGGAACTTGCAATGAATCATCCGGGTGAAATCCGCCGACTTTCCGAGATCGCCGGCCCGGACCTCGGCGTGATTACCAATATAGAAGCCGGTCATCTGGAGGGTGTGAAAGATATCGACGGGGTCATGGCGGCCAAAGGTGAACTCCTTGAGGGGCTGGGTCAAGACGGGATCGCTGTTCTGAATGTTGACGACGAGAGAGTTTGCAGACTGGCCAAGGGGTTCAGCGGACGTGTGGTGACTTTCGGTATTCACGGTTCGGCAGAGGTATCGGGAACTCCGGTGTCTCAGAGCCGCACAGGCTCTTCCTTTGAGCTTAACTGGTATGACGAGTCAGCACATGTATCCCTGAAGATTCCAGGAGAGGGTGCCATCTTCAACGCCCTGGCAGCAGCAGCAGTGGGACTTCGCGTAGGCCTATCAATGGAGGAGGTAAAGCAAGGTTTGGAATCCATGGACCCGCTCCCGGGACGTATGGAAATCTTGACGCTTCCTGCGGGCACTCACCTGGTCAATGATACATATAACGCCAATCCTGGCTCTGTGGCAGTAGCTATTCAGACATTGGGTTCCTTAAAGGGTAGCGGGAGGGGCATTTTTGTTATTGGAGACATGTTGGAACTCGGGGAACACTCCGAAAGTGCCCACAAGCAGATTGGAATCCTAGCGGCACGTGCCGGCATGTCTGGTCTCTACGCTACTGGTAATTTTGCGGGCACAGTGGCCGAGGGCGCGACAGGGGCAGGTATGGATCAAAAAAAGATCTTTACTGGGACCCGAGAAGAAATCGTAAAGGTTCTCAAGGATCGACTGGGACCCGGAGATTGGGTCCTTGTAAAGGGATCCCGCCTAATGGCCATGGACAAGGTGGTTGAAAGACTGAAAATTGCAGATTGAAGATTGTCTATTGACTGTTGACCGACAACGAGTAACCAGTAACCAGCAAAGAGTCTGACATGCTTTACCACTTACTATACCCTCTGCATACAGCCTTTTCGGCCTTTAACGTATTTCGCTATATCACCTTTCGGACGATCTATGCCAGCCTCACCGCTCTCTTGATCTGTTGGTTGTTGGGACCATGGACCATACGAAAGCTTGCAGAACGACAGATAGGTCAATATGTGAGGACTGACGGCCCTCCGGCTCACCAGACAAAGACTGGCACGCCGACTATGGGAGGACTCTTAATCCTTTTTGCAACGGTTACAGCCACACTTCTGTGGGCTAACCTGACCAACCCTTTTGTGTGGATCGTCCTCCTAGTGATGATTAGCTATGGCGCCATAGGGTTTATAGATGACTACTTGATGCAGGTGAAGAAGGAAAGCAGAGGGCTTCCGGGACGAATCAAGATTTTGATCCAGGTCGCCGTAGGCCTGCTCGTGGCCGGCCTCCTATATGCACGTGCTGATTTTGATACACACGTGACCATTCCCTTTTTCAAACAGGTGGTGCCTGATCTTGGCTGGACCTATATCCTTTTTGCCACCACGGTTATAGTGGGAACGTCTAATGCAGTGAATTTGACAGACGGTCTGGATGGTCTTGCAATCGGACCCGTGACTGTGGCTGCCGCTACCTTTGTTATCCTCTCATATGTAGCAGGCCATGTGAAGATCGCGCAATATCTTCAAATTCAGTACATGGCAGGGAGTGGTGAACTCGCTGTCTTTTGCGGCGCCCTTTTCGGGGCAGGAATGGGATTCCTTTGGTACAACTCATATCCGGCCCAGATATTCATGGGAGACGTGGGGTCTCTTCCTTTGGGTGGAGCGCTTGGAACGGTTGCAGTGATTACAAGGCATGAGATTCTCCTGGTGCTCGTGGGAGGTATTTTTGTTGTGGAGGCTCTGTCCGTGATCTTTCAGGTGAGTTTTTTTAAGGTCACCAATGGACGTCGTATTTTCAAGATGGCTCCGATTCATCACCACTTTGAGCTAAAGGGCTGGCCTGAGCCCAAGGTGATCGTCAGGTTCTGGATCATCGCCATTATCCTGGGCCTGATGGCAGTCAGCACGTTGAAGTTGCGATAACCTGAATGTTAGTAGTCCGTTCACGTTGAGATTGTCACTGATTTGAATTTTGAGAACAAAAAGGTCTTAGTCGTTGGCTTAGCCAAAACCGGCCTCGCGGTCGCCCGGTTCTTGAAAGATCGTGGGGCATACGTTACGGCAACCGACCTGAAGAGAAGGGATGAACTTGGTTCCTATGCCCAAGAGGCCACTGCCATGGGCATTGCTCTGAAGCTTGGGGCACACGAAATTGAATGTTTTACCGGTTCAGACCTTGTTGTGCTGAGTCCGGGTGTGCCGCACACCATAGCGCCTCTGGAGGCGGCAAGGACAGCAGGGATACCGGTGATCGGTGAGGTTGAATTGGCTTCTCGATATATAGAACAACCAATAGTAGCCATAACAGGGACCAATGGTAAGACCACTACTACCAGTCTTATCGGACAGATGTTGGAGGCTTCCGGTCGTGAGGTTTTTGTTGGAGGCAATATAGGTGCTCCACTCATAGACTACGTTAATTCCGACAGACGTGCGGAAATGGTTGTAGCCGAGATAAGCAGCTTCCAACTTGATACTATCGAGAACTTCAGACCCAAAGTAGGTGTTCTCTTGAATATTACAGCAGACCACCTTGATCGATACGACAATTTTGGTGGCTATGTGAGATCAAAGGGAATGCTGTTCAAGAATCAACAAAGCAGTGACGTAGCGGTTTTAAACGGGATGGACCCCTCCGTTTCCGAACTTGAACCGCTTATTGACAGCCAAAGACTTTACTTCAACAGCGACAACTCATCGGCGCGAGGAGCGGTAATCCGTGGCAAGGAGATGACTTGCAGCCTATCCGAAAAGGCCCCTGTTGTCTTCAGATTGGCCAAGTTTAAGCTCGCGGGGGGACACAACCTGGAGAATGCTGCCGCTGCCAGTCTGGCAGCGCTGGTTGCAGGCGGCGATCAGACAGGTATCCAGACGGCGCTCGATACCTTTGAGGGCCTGCATCACCGGATGGAATATGTCAAAGACGAGAAGGGTGTGCAGTACTACAACGACTCCAAGGCTACCAATGTTGACGCCGTCAAACGTTCCCTGGAGAGTTTTGGTTCCCAGGTAATCTTGATTATGGGAGGCCGTGACAAGGGTGGAAGCTATTCACTCCTGAATGGACTCATAAAGGAGAGGGTCAAGAGACTCATTGCCATTGGGGAGGCGCGCGAAAAGATTCTTGTTGCCTTGGGAGGCCTGACGCGTAGTGAAGGGGCAAGGACCATGGAGGAGGCGGTCAACGTGGCCCACCAAGCAGCAGCACCTGGTGACACAGTGCTCCTCTCTCCGGGGTGCTCAAGTTTTGATATGTTCACAGACTATGCCGAGCGTGGCGAGGCATTCCGTGAGGCTGTGAGAGGATTGACGAAAGGCGATTGAGTTCGGCCTCGGAGGTTTTAGTTTAGGGAACGATCACTTATGGCAAGAGCCAAACAGAAAAAGGAGAGTGGTGGCTGTGATCATTTTCTCCTATGGGGTACGCTGTCGCTGCTCGCGATTGGGGTGGTAATGGTCTACAGTGCCAGCTCAGCTGTTGCCCTAAAGCGATTTGGAAGCGACGCCTACTTCTTCAAAAGGCAGGTGGTCTATGCCCTCGCAGCAATTGTGGTTCTAATAACCTGCCGCCACGTGCCATACACCATTTATAGGAAGATGGCATACCCTATTCTTGCGGTCACTTTTTTGTTGCTCATTGTCCTGTACTTGCCCGGGGTGGGACACGCAGTTGGAGGCGCCAGACGATGGTTGAAGGTTTCCGGGGTTTCTTTTCAACCATCAGAGCTTGCAAGGCTGGCCCTGATTATCTATTTGGCCTATTCCATGAGCAAGAAACAGGAGAACATAAAGGTGTTTGCCATAGGTTTTCTTCCTCATGTCATTGTCCTTACGAGTCTTGGAGCCTTAGTAGTTATGCAACCGGACTTTGGAACGGCGGTAATCCTCGCGTTGGTTACGTGGACGATGCTCTTTGTAGGAGGTGTACGTCTGTTTCATCTTTTCACGGCACTGGCGGCAATCCTTCCGGTTGCTTATTACTTGGTAGTGCATGTGGGATACCGCGCAAGACGACTCATGAGCTTTCTCGACCCCTGGAGATATGAGAGCGACGCAGGGTATCAGATTGTGCATTCACTGATGGCCTTTGGATCAGGGGGAATCGTGGGGTCAGGCATCGGAAACAGTTACCAGAAGCTTTTTTATCTGCCGGAACCCCATACTGACTTTGTCTTTTCAGTGCTGGGAGAGGAACTAGGTCTTGTGGGGGTGTGCATTGTAGTGGGTCTTTATCTCATGCTCGTCTGGCGGGGGATCGTTGTGGCTATGAGGGCCCGGGATCTCTTCGCAATCTATTTGGCTGTAGGTTTGATTTCTGCTCTTGGACTGCAAGTGTGTATCAACTTAGGTGTTGTCATGGGTTTGTTGCCCACGAAGGGACTGACATTGCCGTTCGTAAGCTACGGAGGCACATCCCTGTTGATGAATGCCGCTGCCATTGGAATATTGATGAATATATCAGCCAGACAGGCGGTGTGACAATGAGGGCCCTTATTGCCGGGGGCGGAACGGGAGGTCATCTTTTCCCCGGGATTGCGATTGCCCAGTCATTCAGGGTTAAGGAGCTTGAGGCTAAGATATTGTTTGTGGGGACGGGGAATCCAATGGAGGTATCCACCCTTTCAAAGAATGGATTTGATCACGTGGGCATTGTAGCGGAAGGCCTAAAAGGACGAGGGCTGTGGCGACAGTTCCGATCGTTGTTCAAGATCCCGATCGGGGTGTGGCAAGCCTTGCGAATTATCTGGCGGTTTGATCCTGACGTCATCATTGGTCTTGGGGGATATGCCTCCGGACCTGTGGCCTTAGCGGCAAGGCTCACCCGTAAAAAGATAGTTATCCATGAACAGAACATTCTGCCAGGTTTGACTAATAAGATGCTGGGGCGTTTTGTTGACCGGGTATTCATCTCGTTCCCAGATAGGTACGGTGTATTCAGGCCATCGAAGACTGTTATGACAGGAAACCCTGTACGACAGGAGCTCCTTGCAAGTAAAGCGGGTGAGAAGGCACCCGGTCCATTTACGGTTCTAATTCTAGGTGGCAGCCAGGGGGCTCACGCAATAAACCGTGTCATGGTTGAAGCCCTTTATCATCTGAAGGGCCCTGCCCAGATGAAGTTTATCCATCAGACAGGTGCCAAGGATGCAGCATGGGTTGCACAGGCCTACAAGAGCCGGCGCATCAACGCTACGGTCGGTCCGTTTTTTGAAGACATGGCAGGCCCCTACAGCAACGCAGATTTGGTTGTGTGCAGGGCCGGAGCAACGACAGTGTCAGAGTTGATGGCCTTGGGGAAGCCCGCCATCTTCGTCCCCTTCCCCTTTGCAGCAAATAACCACCAGGAGCTAAATGCACGGTATGTGGCGGATGCCGGCGGTGCAGAGGTCATCCTGGAAAAGGATCTGAAAGGTGCTGTGTTGGCAGACAGACTCGATCATTTTGTGTCAGACTCTCAAACCCTGAGGGATATGGCAAAATGCACATTAGCCCTTGCGCGTCCCGATGCTGCGGACGTTATTGTTGAGGAATGTCAGAGGCTGTTAGTCCTGAGTTAATAGTCGTTGTAGGTACTGGTTGCCGGATACCCGCAACCGATTATCGAGTGAATCGAATAGGGAGTGTGGAACGGGGAATACGGAATGCGGAATGAAGAGAACTGGAGGTCTGCAAGTCGAAACCAAGAATGTCTGACATCAATGAGTAATGACTCGGTGAACGTTGTTTTGTGCGTCAACTTCAGGCACTTTAGCTCACTTTAGGGACTTAACTTGTATCAGAAGAAGTATAACATCCATTTTGTTGGCATCGGCGGCATCGGAATGAGTGGGATCGCCGAGCTCCTCTTGAACCTTGATTATATGGTCAGCGGGTCAGACCTGCGGTCAACTGAGATTACGAGACGCCTGGCTCAACTGGGGGGCAGGATATTTGAGGGCCATCGTCCGGAGCAGATTCAAGGAGCGGATGTAGTGGTGATTTCCTCGGCCGTGAAGGCAGATAACCCTGAGGTTGTGGCTGCCAGAGATGCCGTTATTCCGGTTATCCCCAGAGCAGAGATGCTCTCAGAACTAATGCGGCTGAAATACAGCATCGCTGTGGCTGGTGCCCATGGCAAGACCACAACGACGTGGATCATTGCTTCGGTCCTTGACCACGGGGGCCTCGATCCTACGGTGGTCATCGGAGGAAAGCTCGACAGCTTGGGAACGAACGCCCGTCTGGGCCAGGGAGAATTCATTGTAGCTGAAGCCGACGAAAGCGATGGCTCTTTCTTGAAGCTCACCCCGACCATCGGTGTAGTAACGAACATCAACGCTGAACACCTCGATTTCTATGGGAACCTGGAAAGAATCAAAGAGGTGTTTCTCGATTTCATCAACAAGGTACCCTTTTACGGCATGACCGTGCTCTGTTTGGACAACGAGGGGATTCAAGACCTTATTCCGAAGATTGAAAAAAGGTTTACTACATACGGCATGACCTCTCAGGCGGATTATCAGGCCAAAGATGTAACCTTTGACGGGCTGACGAGCCAGTACGTTGTAACGCATCGAGGTGAACCCTTGGGTTCCGTACAGTTAAACCTTCCGGGCATTCACAATGTATACAACTCCATGGCGAGCATAGCAATTGGCATGGAACTCGGAATTGCCTTTGACGATATCCAGCGTGCGCTCAAGGATATTGAAGGGGTTCAGCGCAGGCTCGAGGTAAAGGGGACGTCAAGAGGTGTGACTGTAGTTGATGACTATGGGCACCACCCAACAGAGATCAGACTCACGCTCCAGGCTGCACGCCAGTGCTGGCCTGATAGCCGGATTGTTGTGGTGTTTCAGCCTCATCGCTACTCGCGGGTTGCTGCGCTTTTTGACGATTTTACGCGGGCCTTTTACGACGCGGACAGCGTTTTGGTCCTTCCCATCTATTCGGCAGGCGAGGCCCCTATGGAAAGCATAGATGGCCAGAGCCTGTGTGAAGAGATCCGTGAACACGGCCACAAAGATGTTGTCTTCCATGATGGACACGACGCGGCCGTATCGTATCTGAAAGAAACCTTGAAGGAAGGGGATGTTCTGTTGACCCTGGGCGCCGGAGATGTCTGGCATGTTGGAGAGAGGGTGCTCAAAGAGCTGGAGTAATTGAGTCGTGAAGCAATGGAGTGATGGGTGAAGAACAGTTGGCGTAAGGCCAAAGGCAGAATGTGTACGGAGAGGCCATCCGGCCTTGAGCCTTATGCCGTTCTTAATACTCTAACACGCCAATTAGGTGACGGTTTTCCGCCTGAAGCGAACGTGAGTTGAGAGCGAGATATTTATATGAATCAATCAGACAAAGACTGGCTGACAGAACGTTTTGGCACAAACGTCTTGCTTGACGAACCGATGTGGCGTCACACGACCCTCAGAATAGGAGGACCAGTGGACGCACTGGTCAGTGTGAAGACCGAGCAAGAGATAAGGGATGTAGTCTTGTGGGCTGACGACAAGAATCACCCTATTATGATCTTGGGCGAAGGAACCAACCTCCTGGTCCGAGACGGTGGCGTTCGAGGCCTGATGCTTAGATTAGCCGATGACTTTGAGGCAATTCAGCTTGTATCAGGGGCCAATGACAGCAGCGCGACGGTGAACGCAGGCGCAGCAGTCCTGGTTCGTCGACTCGGCAAATATGCTCTCGACCAAGGTCTATCAGGGTTCAACTTTGCACTCGGTATTCCTGGAACGGTAGGAGGGGCACTGCTAACGAACGCAGGGGCCTGGGGACGATGTATGGCGGACAGCACCAGTTCGATTAGAGTCCTTGATCAAAATGGAGAGATTACCAGCCTGCATCGTGACCAACTTCAATTCTCTTACAGGAGGCTGGATCTGGGAAAAAGGACCATTGTCTTGAGTGGCCAGTTCAAGTTGAAACGGACAGATCGGGAGACCCTCCAAGAGGAGGCCATTCGCCTGCAAAAGAAACGAAGGTTGAGTCAACCGCTTGCCCTTCCCAGTGCTGGGTGTGTGTTTCAAAATCCACAAGGGCAAAAGGCCGCTGGTGAGCTTATTGATCAGGCAGGATTGAAGGGGCTTTCCGTTGGGGAAGCTGAGGTTTCAACAAAACACGCCAATTTTATTGTGAACAAGGGGCATGCCAAAGCTTCCGACGTTATTGACCTGATGAAACAGATACAGGAGAGTGTATTTGAAGGGTTCGGTGTTAACTTAGAGCCGGAGGTAACCATCGTTGGCCAGGAAAAGGATTCATAAGAACTATTATAAAAACAGCCGGGCACAAAGAAGACAGCAGATCATAAGACGCTGGCTCCTGGGCCTCAAAATCATGTTGTTGATGGGAGGCATGGCCGGAACGAGCCTGCTCCTCATACTGGCCTATGATGCCGTGACCCAGACTTCCTACTTTGAAGCCCACGAGATAACCGTTGAGGGAAACAAAAGGCTGTCAAAGGGGACCATTTTGAAGCGGACCGGGCTGAAGCGGTATGACAACATTCTTTCTGTGAATGTAAATACGATCCGTTACCGACTTATGGCACATCCATGGGTTGCTGGTGCCGAGGTCGAACGAGAGTTGCCTGACACCATTCATATTCGGGTAAAAGAGCGAGTCCCCGTGGCGATAGTCGACCTGGACAGGCTTTTTTATCTTGACGAAAAGGGGAATATCTTTAAACCGGTGGAATCTTCAGACAAGGCGATGGTGCCTGTGGTGACCGGCCTATCCGCTTCAGATATTGATTTGCAAGACCCCTGGCGTTCGCGGCTGTTCAGGACTCTTATGGAGGCGCTTCGCTTGAGCCGACTTCATGAAGATGCGATTCCCTTCTATGCGTTGCACCGTGTTCGGATCGACAGGGAGACGGGACTCACTCTTTATACCTCGCTTGATCCGCACAACCTCTCTGCCAAGCCCTTGTATGCGCCTGCCTGCGCAAGCAACCTGCAGGGGCAGGCACAGGCCGCTCCAAGTGACGTTGCAATCAAGGTGGGTTTTGGAGGCTATGAATCAAAATTCAACCGACTTGAATATATGGTTTCTTATTTGAGAGAGAAAAGCGGGATATTGAATCTTCAGTTCATCGACCTGATCGACCCAGATCGGGTTGTGGTCAGGCCGTTGCCGACCGGGCAGGCTGAAGGACGCTCGGTTGCCGAGGGATGCGACCATTGGTTGGGCAAGCGAAAGGAGGTGTGATAGTGCAGGGTGATGGGGAACTGACAGTAGGTTTAGACATCGGGACCACCAAGATTTGTGCTGTGGTGGGGAGTGTAACGCGTGAGGGGACCGACATTGTAGGCACTGGAACCCATGCATCTGTCGGGCTGCGCAAAGGCGTGGTCGTAAATATCGAATCGACCGTTGACTCTATTCAAAAAGCCGTAGAAGAAGCCGAACTCATGGCTGGCTGCGAGATCAGGTCTGTCTATGCGGGGATTGCCGGTGGGCATATCAAGGGTTTTAACAGCCACGGAATCGTTGCCATAAAGGGCAATGAGGTCACTGAAAAGGACATCGAACGCGTGATTGATGCAGCCAGGGCAGTAGCCATTCCCATGGACCGTGAGGTGATTCATGTGCTGCCCCAGGAGTTTATTGTGGATGAGCAGGACGGAATCCAGGATCCACTCGGCATGTCAGGAGTTCGGCTGGAGGCGAGGGTACACATCGTGACCGGAGCCGTCACCTCCGCTCAAAACATCATAAAGTGTGCCAACCGTGCCGGACTTGATGTGTGTGATATTGTGCTTCAATCCCTTGCATCAAGTGAGGCCGTGCTGACCGAAGAGGAGAAGGCCCTGGGTGCGGCCCTGATTGACTTTGGGGGAGGAACTACCGACCTGGCGGTTCTGAAGGGGAATAGCATCAAACACACTTCGGTCCTGGCCCTGGGAGGGAACAATCTTACCCATGATATTTCCGTGGGGCTGAGGACACCCATGGGAGAGGCAGAAAAGATCAAGATAAAGTATGGGAGCTGTCTTACGAGTAAGATTGGCAGCGACGAGACTATTGAGGTTGCAGGTGTGGGCGGACGCAAGCCAAGAACACTTTCAAGGCAAATACTGGGCGAGATCCTCGAACCCAGAGTCGAAGAGATCTTCAATCTAGTCCAAAGGGAAGTTTATGGCTCTGACATGGAGGATTCAATAACTTCGGGAGTAGTAGTCACCGGAGGGTCCTCCCTGCTGGAAGGCGTTGTGGATATCGCGGAGTCGGTGTTCAATCTTCCCACACGGATTGGAAAACCCGGAGGGATCAGCGGATTGGTTGATGTGGTGAACAACCCAATGTATGCCACGGGCGTTGGGTTAGTACTATTTGGCGCAAGGTCTCAGCCCAAGAAGAAATTCAGGATCCGAGACAGCAACATCTTTGATCACGTCATGGCCCGTATGAAGAAGTGGTTTAAGGACATCATTTAAAATGGGAAGGGGGGCAGCCTTGTTTGGGTTAGTGGAATGGTGGAGTAGTGGAAACAAAAACAACAGGAGGTGGGGACTATGATGTTCAGTTTCGTGGAAAACGAAAAATCGGCCAAGATCAAAGTGGTCGGTGTGGGGGGCGCTGGTGGAAACGCCGTGAACAACATGATTAATGCTAGGCTCCAGGGCTGCAAGTTCATTGCCGTTAACACCGATGCGCAGGACCTTGAGGCATCAAGGGCACCGGTTAAGATTCAGATAGGGGAAATGCTGACCGAGGGCCTTGGGGCCGGGGCTAATCCGGAAATCGGGAGACAGGCTGCCCTGGAAAGCGTAGACCCTGTGCGAAGCTCGCTTGAAGACAGCCACATGGTCTTTATTACGGCTGGGCTGGGTGGGGGCACTGGCACAGGGGCAGCACCCGTCATCGCCGAAGCCTGCAAAGATGCTGGTGCTCTGAGTGTGGCAGTGGTTACCAAGCCCTTCGGTTTTGAGGGAAAAAAGCGAGCCAGACAGGCCGAGGCCGGCCTGGAAAACCTTAAGGACGTGGCAGACACGGTGATTGTGATTCCTAATGACCGACTTAGAGGCCTGGCGTCAAGGAACGCAACCGCTCTCGAAATGTTCAAGAGGGCCGATGAAGTCCTGCTTCACGCTGTGAGGGGAATAACTGACCTGATCATGATGCCGGGGCTGGTTAACCTTGATTTTTCAGATGTAAGGACAACCATGTCGAAGGCAGGCTTGGCCATCATGGGTACTGGCATTGCCAGCGGAGAGAATCGGGCAGTTGAGGCAGCCGAAAAGGCGATTTCCCATCCGCTTCTCGAGGGTGTTTCTATTAACGGGGCACGGGGCGTCTTGATGAACATTACCTGTGGACCGGAGCTGACCATGGCGGAGATGACAGAAGCGTCAGATCGTATCCACGCCGAGGTTGGTGAAGATGCGGATATTATCTGGGGTACTGTCTTGGATGACAACATAGAGAATGAACTCAGAGTTACGGTCATTGCCACCGGGATCGGCACGAAAGAGGAGGAAGATGTGATTCAAACCTCAGGCAAGGTTCGTGACATTACGCCGGCCGACCATACGCGGGCAGTCGACCTTGATCAACCGACTTTCATCCGTCAAGAAAAGGCAGTGGGCGAATCTGGTGGGGCCCAGTACAGAGGCTATCGTGGGATTATCCTGGACGGCCAGGATCTGGAAGTTCCCACGTTCATGCGGCGAAAGGCGGATTAAGTTCGTCAATAGTCACTGGCCATTAGTCATTGGCGGGAAGAGTGCCAAAAGAGCACGAACCGGAAACAACGGACTGTGTATCGGCCTACGTAAATGACCAATAACGAATAATAAATGGCAAATAGCGAGTACCTATCAAATAGTATTGAGTAACGAATGACTATTGACCAATGACGAATAAGGCGTTTCTGGCAGCAGAGAGAGGCACCGTCAGAAAAGACTGGGCCGGAAAGATCCGGATTGCCTTGACATATCCCAACCACTACCATGTTGGGATGTCAAATCTGGGTTTTCATGCCATATACCGCCTGCTGAACGATTATCAGGATGTAGTGTGTGAAAGGGTCTTTCTCCCCGAGGAGACGGGTACAATCCATGGCGGTGTTCGATCCACAGAGTCCCAAAGACCCCTGGACAATTTTGACATCATTGCGTTTTCCATTTCCTTTGAAAATGATTATCCTAACCTCCTAACCCTCCTAACAGAGGCCGGCATCCCCCGGTGGTCATCAGAGCGAAGTCCCCCCCAACCTCTGGTAATCGCCGGGGGGGTGACGGCTTTCCTAAACCCCGAACCCATAGCACCGTTTGTGGATTCCTTCCTGATTGGGGAGGCTGAGCCGATTCTCGAAGTTTTTCTTGACGTATATAGAAAACACTCAGAGAAAAATGACCTTCTCAAAGCCTTGGCTGTGAATGTACCAGGTGTCTATGTACCGGAGTTATATGATGCAACCTACAATCCGGATGGCACCCTTGCCGAGTTCAGACCAGAGCCCGGGGCTCCTGAGAAGGTTCAGCGGGTGGCGGCAGAAGAACTTTCTGCCTGGGACACCTGCAGCACCATCCTGACGCCACACACAACTTTTTCTGATACCTACCTTGTAGAAGCAGCGCGTGGTTGTCCCCATGGATGCCGTTTTTGTGCAGCCGGGTTTGTTTATCGGCCGCCACGGTTCAGGGCCAAGGACGCATTACAGAGTAGCATAAATAGGGGAGCGCTGGGTTCGCATCGTGTCGGCCTCATGGCTGCCGCGGTCACAGATGTGCCGTATGTAGAAGAGCTTTGTCAAGAGGCTCTGGATAAAGGTCTTGAACTTTCCTTCAGCTCGTTGAGAGCGGATAGGCTCACACCGGAACTCCTGAGTATTCTCAGACAAAGCGGTCTGAAGACTGTTTCAATTGCTCCAGATACAGGCTCAGAACGTTTGCGTCGTGTTATCAATAAGGGAATTACTGAACAAGATGTACTGCAAGCTGTTGATCTTCTGGTTGACGTGGGGATACCAAATCTGAAGCTCTATTTTATGGTAGGTCTTCCTACCGAGACCATGTCCGATGTTGAAGCGATTGTGGTGTTTTGCAAGCAGATCAAACACAGATTCCTAAAGGCCAGTCGTACAAAAAAAAGGATCGGGCAGATAAGCGTGAGTCTAAACTCGTTTATCCCCAAGCCTTTCACGCCTTTTCAGTGGGTTCCTTTGGAAGACCTCAAAATCCTGAAGACCAAGATCAAACATGTGAAGGACGGGTTGAGGCGAGTGGCAAATGTACGCGTGCACGCAGACGTGCCGAGATGGGCGTACATCCAGGCACTGCTTTCACGTGGGGATCGTCGAGTGGCTGAGCTATTATCGGCAGCACACGAAAACAATGGAAACTGGCCAAAGACCCTCAAGGCTTCTGTGATCAATCCGGATTTTTATGTCTACAGAGAGCGATCTATGGATGAAATCCTGCCCTGGGACTTCATAGACCATGGCATCAACAAAGCCTTTCTAATTGAGGAATATGAGAAAGCCCTCCGCGAAGAGACCTCTCCGCCATGTGACGTGGGCCGCTGCAAGGTTTGCGGGGTCTGTAAATAACTCACCTTCGTTGAACTCAGACTTCACCCACGGTGTGGGTTTCGATGAACTCTTTCAGCTTGGCCTCTTGCTGAGGCGTGAGCTTCTCGAATTCCACCCAACATTCTCTCAGAGTTATTTCATCTGCAGATGTTGTCTTGACTACTCTGACGTCTGAGATGATTTTAAT
This sequence comes from Desulfobacteria bacterium, assembly GCA_030145395.1. Taxonomy (GTDB): domain Bacteria; phylum Desulfobacterota; class Desulfobacteria; order Desulfobacterales. The sequence continues at coordinate 14,508 of JAQYVR010000119.1, read as the reverse complement.
CGGTAGCTTGCCCAGATAAAAATCACCCTTTTTTCATTGACACACAAGTGGCGTGGTCTTATGTAGGCATGACCTAAAAGGATGAGCTGATGACATGGAGCGGATTTGCAGCCAGTTGCTGAAAGCATAGAGAGGATTTACTGTTCGCAGATGCCCTTCCTGAACGCAAATAACGTAATACCTGACAGCGCCCCTGATGAACCTCAAGGGCTATCACGGAATGAAGTGTCGAAGATGTTCGACCGTATTGCTCGACGCTATGATATTGTGAACCGGCTCCTCTCCTTCGGCACGGACGTTATGTGGCGCAATAAGATGGCAGGTTTTCTTCCCAAACACCACAGCCAACGTGTATTGGACCTTGCCACAGGTACAGCAGACCAAATCCATGCCCTTTTTGAGAAAAGCGACAGAATCAAATCTGCCATTGGGATGGACCTGGCTGAAAAGATGCTCGAGATTGGACGGGTCAAGATTAGGAGACTTGGACTTTCCGGGGTGACTACTCTGATGGTTGGTGATGCAATGGATATCCCCGCACGTGCCTGTCAGTTCGATGCTGTCACTATTTCCTTTGGCATACGGAACGTCACGGATGTCGACAGGGCGCTTCGGGAAATATATAGAGTGCTAAAACCGGGAGGGCGTGTGCTTATTCTGGAGTTCTCTGTACCCCAAAACCGTTTCATGCGGTGTGTCGGGCTCATCTACCTGCGGCATGTCCTGCCGCGCGTGGGGGCGTTCGTGTCCGGAGACCCGTATGCCTACCGATACTTGAATGAGACCATTGAGACGTTTCCGTGCGGGGAGGCTTTTTGTGATTTGCTGAAGGCTGCTTCCTTTACAGCTGTGGTGGCACATCCCTTTCGATTCGGATTGCCCGTGATTTATCAAGGAGAAAAGCCTGCTTAACGGACTTTTTCAGACTGTGTGAAGCCTGCCCGCCTTGAAGGGCGGGGGTTCTGCCTTCAAAAGATTTCAATGCTTTTTGCCGGGCAGTTGAGCCACACGTCATCTCCTATGCCCAAACCTAGACTGCGGAAGACCTCTTTGGGTATCAAAACACTGAGTGGTACTCCTACATCTACCAACGCTCTCACCCGTCCCTGCTCGTCCGTAAGCTGGATGAGCCTTCCCTTGAAGGTGTTGTCTTCAGAAAACTCGTTTCCGTTTCGGCTGATTTCTACGATAGCAGGATCAATAGATATACGCACCGGACCCGATTTGTCATGCTGAACGTGTAATCTCAGTCCATTCTGGGCCACACACAGTTGCCGACCGCTTTCGTCAGTTTGAATGCGACCACTGAAGATGTTTTCATAGATGGATCGCGCAACCTTTCCTTCATACAGGAAGACGGTCTCATCAGCCAGCCTCGACGCCTGAATCATATTGTGAGTTGTAAAGACCACAGAAATGCCTTTTGTCCGGTTGATCTCCCGGATGATGCGCTCTATGGCGATCTGGTTTTCTACGTCAACGTTGGCCGTGGGTTCGTCCAGAAGAATGACCTCAGGAAAACAGGCCAAAGCCCGCGCAATGGCGACGCGCTGTGTTTCCCCGCTCGACAGTTTATGTGCTGGTGCATGGCCGAAGTCTCGCATTCCCACCATGTCTAGCAATTCTCCCACGATCTGCTCTCGTTTTGCCTTTGGTGCCTTGCGTATCCTCAGAGGGAAATCGACATTATTGGAAACCGATGTGGAAAACAGTATAGAATCCTGTTGAACGAGTACAACCCTTCGCCGCAGGTCTTTGAGTTTGCCGCCAGTGAAATCAACCTTCTGTTGATTGAACCACATCCCACCTGAAGTTGGGCTGGACAGAAAGGCCATGATTTCCAAGAGCGTGGTTTTTCCCGCACCGTTGGGTCCCAGGAGACCAAGAATCTTTCCCTTCTTCACCGAAAGCCTTTCCAGATTCAGAACGGTTCGTTGTTCAAAGGTCTTGGTTATGTTTCTTAGCTCATAGACCACAGCACTCACTCCCTTACTCTGCCCTGAAAGTAGTGGAAAAAAACGTTTACCGCAAAACTCACGGCAAGGAGTGCAATCCCCAAGGCAACACTCAACTCGAACAACCCCTTATCATATTCCAGTGCCATAGCTGTTGTCATAGTCCGGGTGAACCCCTTGGCGTTGCCGCCCAACATCATGCTGATCCCAACCTCAGCGATGACCCTTCCGAAGGCGGCAATAATGGCGGCTGCAATCCCGAAACGGACTTCACGGACAATCACCCAGGCGGTTTGAATAGCATTGGCTCCAACAGTCAGGGCTGTTTTGCGGTACCGGTCATCGAGGCGGCTGACGGCAGAGATCGTGAAAGTGGCAACTATGGGAATGATCAGAATCACTTGGCCGATAATTATGGCTTTCTGTGTATAGAGTAGATCAAAGCCGCCAAAGATTCCTCTCCTGCAGATAAAGGTGTATACAAGGAGACCTACTGCTACTGTGGGCAGCGCGAGCAATGTGTTGAGCAACGTTATGACAAAACGTTTCCCTGAGAACTCGCCGAAGGCGATAAGAAAGCCAGCCGGAACACCCACTAAACTGGCGATGAGCGTGGAAGTTGAACTCACCTTCAGGGACACCCAAACAATCTCAATGAGTCCAGGATCAAGCGACCAGATGAGTAATAAGGCGGATAGAAGGCCATCTATTAGAAAATCCATACAATGAATCCTTCAACCATCATCAGATAGTTTGCCGACTTAGGACAAACTACTTTGCGTTGGGAATTGCGTCTGGGAAGAATGCCTGTTGGCCCTCGATCTGGTAACGGCCAATGAGACTTTGCGCCTTTTGCGACGTCAACCATTTGGCAAACCGATCCGCCCACTGGAACTTGACGTGGGGATGCTTTTTCTGACTAATCGGGATGATTCCATAAGGGTTATACAGTTTCGAGTCCCCTTGGCACAGAATCTTGAGATCCAAACCTTCTTTTCTACCGAACTTGTAGTTCAAATAGGTTCCCCGGTCCGCCAGTGTGTATGCCTGCTTCTGCTCCGCGTACGCCAACGTTTTGCCCATGCCCTGTCCAATCGAAAGGTATTGCGCCCCGAATTCTTCTGGATGCTGTGAAAAAAAGCGTTGCTTTTTCCGCTTTTTGATTACCTCCACGGTCTCTGTTCGCAGCCCCATCCCGGTGGCCTTCCACAGTTCCTGTTCTTTGGTATGCGTCCCACTGTCATCGCCCCGAGATACAAATACCGACCTGCTTCGGGCAATCTTCCTCATCGCCATGGCAGCATCACGCATTCCATCAATCCCTGCAGGATCAATAGTAGGACCGATGATCACGAAGTCGTTATGCATTACATCCAACCGATACGCACCGTAGCCATTGGCCACGAACTTTTCCTCGCTCTCTTTGGCATGTACTAGTATGACATCCACATTCCCGTCAATGCCGTCCCGGATTGCCGCGCCGGTTCCCTTGGCGAAGACCTTGACCTGAATACCAGTGTCCACATCGAATTCAGGGAGCAATACGTTGAGGAGTCCGGAGTTCTCTGTGCTGGTCGTGGTGGACATCTTCAGGAGCTTTTCACCAGCCTGAGTCATTGCCGGAACCATAAAGAAAGTGACCGCCAGTAATAGAATACGTGTCAACACCAGTTGCATCCCTTATCTACTATAGTTGAGTTCCGCCGTTTTGGGAGCAAACAAACGATGAAGAAAGCCATCAGAGCTATGTCAATCCGAACATAGTTCTAAGAACCACTCTCATAATACGATTCAAGTACAATAGCAACAAAACATATCATCCCTGATCCACCATCAAGGCATCATCTGCGGCGTTGCCTTCGATCGCTCCTCCTTGCGGAGTATTGCTCATACGCCTCAGTCGTTGCTCCTCGGCGCCTTGCATCTAATGCCTTGCTGGCGATCAGGAATACCCCAAAACAGCCTGATATCATTATCAATACATAAATCAGACGGTGGATTTGGGTCAACGCGTGTCAGTCAGGAGGGGGCGTCAACTAAAAGAAGGACTACTTTGGAGGAAAGGTCACATCGGTTGACGAGGGCTGTTTCTTCAGCATCTCGGCACGTTCCTTCATTAAACCTTTGACCTGCCACGCTGGGTGGGGTCAGCGGCTCATGCGTTTTGTTTTTCCAGCGAAAGCATACGCTTCTTCAACTCGGTTCCGCCGCCAAAGCCGCCTAATGAGCCATCAGCCCGTACGACGCGATGACATGGGATGAAGATTGGGAAGGGATTCCGGGCAAGGGTGGTACCCACGAAACGACAGGCCTGTGGGTGTCCGACCTGAGCAGCTATTTCGCCATAAGATCGAACCTGTCCGTGGGGGACGCTTGCCACGGTTTCCAGCACCGAGCGTTGCAAGGGCGTCAGCCTGCCCAGATCGAGAAATCTCCAGGGAGTCTTTAGGGGGACCCCTTCAAAATAGGCCTTCATATCTCTGCACATATCAAGAACAGCCTTTGTCTGTCCCGGTTTGGCTGGACCGATTCTATGTATCTCTTTTGTTAGGGCGATTTTGTGTGAACGGGGCAGCAAGAGTCGTTTTACAAGGAATGGACGTGTTTGAAACAAGATGGCGGCAGACCCAAATGCTGTGAGGCATATGTGGTATACTAATTCGGATTGCGGATTGCGGAATTCGAATTTGGATTTCACAGCATTGGTCATTCGTCAACGGCGCTGGACGATTTATGATTGAAACTTGGGTCGTTCATTAATCTTAGTCATCTTTCAATCTTCAATCCGAAATCGAATAGATTCCCGGTATCATCAAAGGCCATCGGCTCCCATTTTCTCAGAATCTTCAGGTTCGGATTGAGCGTGACATCGCCTTCAAAGGCCCTTGAGGCCCAGAGCGTCTCCAGCGTGGCGGTGTTTTTGATACGAATTATCCGCACTTCCTCAGGCTGCACCAGACCGATGGTATTGAGACAGGCCTCTATGCATTCACGGTCTGTCTCGAAAGTCATGGGAATAGCCGCCTTTTCCGGAGAGATGGCTGTCAGGGCATTCGTATAAGTCTTTTCAAGATCGAGGGCATCCACGAGACGTCGTGTGGTCACGTCCGCCAGTCCGATGCCATTTCCATTGCCGTCCGATTCAGGGCTCAAATCTCTCACGAAGATCCGCTTTACGTTCGGGGCAGTGAGAAAGTCGCCTACTATGTCCCTGTGTCTTCCAGTCACGTTCGAATCCATGCCGATACCGCTGATCTCTTTTCCTATTTCATCTATGATCAGAATATCGACCCCGTCAAACGGGATGCGTGGGGTCATCATACGTGTCTCATCGAGCAGGGCACGTTCTGATTCAAACCAGTTTTCGGGCCTTACAGCACTGAGTCGAGAGACATTCCTGTAACCGTCTTCAAGTATGGCAAGCCCAAAGAGGACTGAACGGTTTTCCAGGATATTTCGGGCAGCGTCCTGCAATATGCCAAAAGTGTGCTGGACGGCAGCCCGGTGATACAGAACTGCTCCTTCCCCTTTCCCGAGTCCGACCGTGAGTATCTTGGTCAGGCCGCTTTCAATCGGCCCGTGGAATTTCGTATGGGGCTTCACCCGGTTGATTACTACAATGTGGTCGGCTTCGGCTGCACGTTTGTCCATGAGAATGGGTACGCCAATGTCCAAAGTTCCAATTTTGACCACATCCTTAGCCGCAAGTATGGGGGCATTAACTGATGATTCAGTAATGCCAAGCCTTGATAGAACCGAGCGTTCACCCTCGGGTGTGTTTCCCCCGTGACTCCCCATAGCAGGGACAATAAAGGGCTCCAAGCCGCTGTCGGTTAACGACTTCACGCATTCAGAAACAATGACAGCAATGTGGCTGATTCCCCGGCTTCCAACGGCCACTGCCACGGATGCGCCGGGTTTTGTTTGTGAGTCGAGCTGAAGGGGCTGAAGGGCATTGCTTACAGCTGCAGGGATGTCTTCAATCTTTTCGGCGTGGAGTTCTTGCCGAACTATGGCCATTTCAGGAAAAAGCATAGGTTAGTATGTGTAAAATCCGCGGCCTGTTTTGCGGCCCAAGTATCCGGCGTCAACGTATTTTCTGAGCAGAGGGCACGGCCGGTATTTAGGATCTCCAAATCCTTCATGCAGGACTTCTAAGATCGACAGGCACGTGTCCAAACCGATCAGGTCCGCTAGCTCAAGGGGCCCCATTGGATGGTTCATGCCCAGTTTCATGACCGAATCAATAGCCTCTGTTGTACCCACATCTTCGTGCAAGGCAAATATGGCCTCGTTTATCATGGGCAAGAGGATCCGATTGGATATAAAGCCGGGAGAGTCATTAGCCGCAACAGGCGTTTTCTTGAGCTTTATTGCCAGGTCCTTGGTTGTCTCGAAGGTTTCATCAGATGTGGACAGTCCTCGGATGACTTCGACCAGTTTCATCAGAGGGACGGGATTCATGAAATGCATACCGATTACTTCTGACGGTCGCTTGGTGGCAGATGCCATTCGTGTGATAGGAATGGAAGAGGTGTTGCTTGCCAGGACCACCCCCGGCCTGCAGATCTCATCCAGCTGCCTGAAGACATCGAGTTTCAGGCTCTCGTCTTCAATCACGGCCTCCACGACAAAGTCTGCAGATTTAAAGGCCTTGAGTTCGACGGTGGTTTCAATCCGTCCGAGGGCTGCATTCTTTTCCTCCTCGGTGATGCGTCCTTTTTTCAAGAAACTCGAAAGGCTCTTGTCGATCCTCTGCATGCCGCGATCGAGAAACGTTTCGGAGGTGTCATTCAAGATGATCTTGAATTCGTTCATGGCCGCCACCTGGGCAATTCCTGCCCCCATCTGGCCAGCGCCAACAACGCCAATGTTCTTGATCATGATTCGCCTCCGGGAGACCACGGTTCCTCTGATGTTGATAAGATGTAAATCCCCTCTTCATTTCTTTTGTATCCGAGGGCCTGAAGATCCTTTTCATCTTCAATGCGGACAAGGTGGGTCATGATCTCTTCGATCTCCTCGGTGGTGAAATTGTAAACATGCTCTTCCAGAAAAACGTAGGCGGGTTCCATTCCGTGCGCAGGTTTTACGAAAAAGGGATACTTATAGGCATCCACGCCATTGGCCTCGCAGCGGGCAATCGGTTTGTCTTCCATTTTCATGCCTCCAGCGGGTAAAAAGCGAGGTTTGTTTGAAGCTAAGGCGGGACAGGAATTCCTTCGGATACTTATGGAGAGTAGGTGGGAAGCTGGTCCCTGATTCCAGCTTCATCGGAATCAGGGACCAGATACCAGTAATTGGGATAATTCTATGTTTCTTCGACTGTTATTGCCTCTGCCTCACAAACCTCAATGCAGCTTTCACATCCTAAACACTCGTCTGCATTGACAGGCTCAGATTTTTCGTCTTCAAGCTCGAAAACTTCAACGGGGCAAACTTCAACACACTCTCCACAGCCGGTGCACTTGTCCTTGTCCACAGCCGGTACAAACATAATAACGCGCCTCCTTTCTTTGTTTTTTCAACAGGTTCTATATCCAGAACTATGTCGTTCGTGATTCTGAGTTATGACGTATTACACCAATTATTTGAAACCGTCAAGTTTTCTTTTTCTTGTAATTGGTGGTGATTTCCTATGGCAAGAAAGCAGGATCTTGGTTCGTTCACAACACTGCTGGTCGGCCCTCTTCAATCATTCCGACCAGAGTGTTCTTTAGCTTCGGAGCCTTATTTTCAGCATGTTCACTTTCCATGTCGCAACGTCGATTCAACATAGTATGGGCGACATGGTCCGGCACCACATACCAGCGGAATGATATGCTTCGGTCATCAGGTTTCATGGTTGACCTTTGCCAGTCATCAATCCTCGCCTCTATTTCATGGCTCGCCTGCCGAATCTCTTCCTGCAATGTCCGGCTCCATGGCATGGTGATCACCGTATTGAAGATCTCTTGAAGGTGATTCACCCAATTGGGATGCTTCTTGGGCTCCCCTTTTGACTCGGCTGGGTTGTATGTGAAACTGAACTTCAGGACTTCTACCTTATTCTGAACTTCGTCAAGGAGGTAGGCGAACGCTGAATGAGAATCTGTAAACAGAAGACCGGTGTCATCTGGATCGTTCTGGAAGAGATTGTTCCAGGCTGCCATCCTCTTTTCGATCATAAAACTCCCAAGGTCATCATCGGCAACACGAGCGGGAAGGTCTTTTAGGGCTGGTTCGTGCGCTTTGCCGTTTTGGTCCTGGCGAAATGCACTTTGCAGGGCATGATACTGGTAATTAACGCGATTCAGTTGATCTCTCAATTCCCAAGAGTTTTCATCAAACTCCTGGGCGAGATGAAGGAACAGCTGCAGGGAAAGGTCATTCTCTTCAGATGTGTTGGGCGGTTCTTCAACCTTGCCCCTGATAGCAGAAGCGGTTCTTGCTATTTCCGGATCTATTGGTGCAACACCGTTTCCAGCCATCTTCAGATAAGTCATATCAGTGTGCTGGTGGAGGAGGCCCCAGCTTCTGAAATCCCGTAGTGCTGCCTCTAATGGTCCCTTATCGATGATGCTTTCGAAAGGGCTGCGTAAGTCCAGGACGCCTGTGTCAACCCAAGGCTGAAGGGCCTGTTGAGGCTTGGCAAAAGCAGGCTGGTAGACAACCAGCCGGTCGAAACAGAGCGAAATGGCTTCCACCAACAAGGGAGACATGAAGGTAAAAGGGAAATAGACGGGGGATAAGATTGGGAATTTCATATCACATTATCTTCTTGTCTCTGATCTCGGCCCCCATAGCCACGAGGCGCTCTCTAAGCTGGTCTGCCAGCTTCCAGTCCTTCCTGCGCCTGGCCTCTTCACGCTCACGCTTGAGCTTCTGAACCTCGGGATCTTCCGGCGCCTTTGCAAAATCAAAAACGTTCAGCACTGTGTCAACCTTCTTGAAGGCATCAATGATTCGTCTTGCCCCGGTCTGGTCCATCTCATTGTTAACGATAAGACCGTTCACTCGTCTGGCCATCCGGAAGATCGTGGCTGTGGCAGATGACACATTCAGATCATCATCCATGGCATCTGAAAAGCCCGTTTTCATATCATAGAGAAGCTGGTCCAGATCAGGATAAGAACGTCCGCCTTCCAAACTGGCCAAGCCGGAAATGCATTCGTCAATTCGGCGGATGGCTTGGCTGGCCTGGTCCAATGCTTCGTAAGACAGATTCAAGGGTTTCCGATAATGATTGGAAAGAAGCCAGTATCGAATCACCCTGCCGCTATATCCACGTTCTAATAGGTCCCGGATATTAGGGATAGCAGCATCGCGGTCTGCCTTTTTTCCTCCTGACAGCACTTGTTCGGATAATATCCAGTTTCTTGCCAGGGGTTTTCCGGTCAGAGCGCCACTGACGGCTATCTCATTTTCGTGGTGAGGAAAGATCAAATCACGGCTGCTTGTGTAAATATCAAATGTTTCACCGAGATACTTCATCGCCATTGCAGCAGACTCAATATGCCAGCTTGGTCTTATCTGACCCCATTCGGTTTTCGCGTAGATACCTTGTTTTAGTTCAGAAAGCTTGGCTCGCTTGAGGAGTGCAAAATCCCTTGGGTTTTCTTTCACGTATTCATCCAGGTCAACCGTAGCCCCCAGCCTGATCTTATCCAGATCGATTCCGGAAAGCTTGCCATAGTCAGCATATCGGGAGATGTCAAAATAAACAGACCGTAGCTTTTCATAAGCAAAACCTTTTTCGACTAGTCGTCCGGTGAGTGCTACCATGTCTTCAACATGATCACTCGCCCTGGGGTACTGTGTTGCCGGTTTTATACCCAGGGTTTCCACATCTTCCATAAAGGCTTGCAGGTGCTTATCCGTAAAGGGTTTTAGAGGCATGCCGGCTTCTTCGGCCCCTACGATTGTCTTGTCATTCAGGTCAGAGATGTTAACGATATGTGTAACCGCATATGTCTTGAATTCCAGGTACCGTCGAACAAGGTCAGCCAGGACAAAACGGCGCCATTCTCCGACGTGCATTCTATCGTGAACAGTGGGCCCGGAAGAATAGATGGATATCTTGCCCGGTTGTAGAGGCACGAAGGGCTCTTTGGCATGAGTCAGGGTATTGTAAAATCTAAGGTTGGTCTCTTCCTGTATTGCAAAGAGCGGTGTGCTGAGATAGCGCTCTCCACCATCAGGCAAAATCACTACCATCACACCCTCGGACAGAGATTTGACTTCTTCTTCGGCGACGGCCATGGCCGCGCCGGCACTCATACCCCCAAAGATGCCTTCTTCCCGAGCCAGGCGTCGGGTCATTTCAAAGGCGGCCTCATCATCGACGTTGACCTTCTTGTCCAAGCGTTCCTTTTCATAAATCTCGGGTTGGTATGATTCCTTTAGATTTTTCAGACCCTGAATCTTGTGTCCTAGATAAGGCTCGACGCCGATAATCTTTATTTCGGGATTGTATTCCTTCAAACGTCTGGAGGTCCCCATGAGCGTTCCGGTGGTCCCCATGGTTGCAACCAGTACAGTCAATTTTCCGGATGTCTGTTCCCAGATTTCCGGGCCGGTCCCATCGTAGTGGGCACGCCAGTTAGCTTCGCTGTTGAATTGGTCCGTCAAAAAATATGTTTCAGGATGTTCGCGGGCAAGGCGATACGCTTCCTCTATGGCGCCGTCGGTCCCAAGAAAATCCGGGGTGAGACTGATTTCGGCCCCCATGGCGTGTAGGATCTTGCGGCGTTCCAGGCTGGCCGATTCAGACATCGTCAAATGAAGCCGGTACCCCTTGACCGCGCAAACCAGGGCCAGTCCAATCCCTGTATTGCCACTGGTTGCCTCAAGCACGATCTTGTCGTGTGTCAGGGATCCTGAGGCCTCTCCTGCTTCGATCATGGCCTTGGCAATACGATCTTTTACAGAACCACCCGGGTTGAAATACTCCAACTTGGCCAGCAGCTTGACTTTGGGGTTGGGATTGAGCCGCTTGATTTCAACGAGTGGTGTGTGGCCTATGGTGTCTAGAATTGAGCTCATTGTTCAGTAACACAGTGCCTTAAGTGGTCTAAGGTGAAATATAGTTAACTTTGTTTCAGGGTTCCCTTATTCCATGGCCTGTTGAATCTGCTCCCCTATGGCCGTAACCCTTTCCATATCCCCTGCAGTCAGTTCCCACTTGCAGATAGTTAATCCGTCACCTGACCACCGGGGAACGATGTGCACATGCAGATGGGGTACAACTTGATTGGCGGCCTTGCCGTTAAGTTGCATTAAATTGATCCCTTCGGGATTCAAGGCCTTCTTGACAGCAGCAGCCAGCTTGTGTGTGGCAGAAGCCACTGCCACGAAATCGGCTTCGGTGATTTCGTGGATGTTCTCAGCATGGGCCTTTGGAATTACCAGAAGGTGGCCGTCATTGAGAGGGTTGATGTCCAAAAAAGCAAACACCCTGTCATCTTCATAAACTTTTACTGATGGAATTTCGTTCCTAACGATTTTACAAAAGATGCAGTCCATATTTGTTCTCCTTGTACAAAAGAAGCCGTTTGATGGCTTTTTGCGAATCCGTCATTATTAGGGAAGCAAGAAGGCTGCGTCAAGCAAAAATCCAATCAGCGGGGCTGCGGTGGGCAAGCGGACCTGTGTTAGACTGCAACAGCTATCGCATTCCTTGCCATGACTTGTCCCGAAGTATCGGGATTTGTCGGGCCTGCGGGAACCTTCAAAAGTGTACGTAGCCACCGGGCTGAAGGGGCCTTTTGCCCTTGTCCGTCTCAAGCCAGATGCCGTCTTCGGGAATGATAGTGCCTATCTTTGTCGCGGGGCTGCCGGAGACCTCGGCTGTGAGAGACATAATCTTTTCCTCGTGTGCAGGGGATGCAGTAAAAAGCAGCTCGTAGTCTTCACCACCATGCAGAGCCCACTCCAGAGGGCTTTTCTCTACCTCAGACCCAAGTCTCTGTATTTCCTCTGACATGGGTATAGATGCGGTTTTGAGCAAAGCCCCAATGCCACTCTGTTCACAGATATGGCCAAGGTCTTTGGCGATACCATCCGAGATATCGATCATGGCGTGTGCGAGGCCGCTTTTTCCCAGAGCCTTCCCCGTGTTGAGGCGAGGTGTCGGCTTCTGGTGTGCTAAAACTATTGTTTCGTACCCGGACAATTCGGAAGCTTTTTTGTTCAGGAGGAGAAATAGACCTGCAGCTGCATTGCCCAAGGGGCCGGTTACCCACACATCGTCCCCCACCACGGCGCCGGAGCGATAGACCACGTGCTCTGGTAGGCAGTCTCCCAAGAGGGTGACGGTGATGACAGCCGAAGATGGGCTTTCCACAGTGTCGCCTCCGGCTAGTACAATGTCGGTCCTGCCGGCAAGGGCCTGGAATCCGGCCATGAATGTTTCTATGAAGCTTACCTCTGTTTCAGGCTTCATCCCAACGGAGAGAAAGGCCGTGTGAGGGGTGCCGCCCATGGAAGCAATGTCGCTAATACTGACGGCAAGGGCTTTCCAACCAAGAGCTTCCGGGGGAAGCAACTCAACAGTGAAGTGTATCCCTTCGATCAGGGTGTCTGTGGTGACGAGAAGAACCCTATCTCCCGTGGTCTGTAGAACAGCGCAATCGTCACCAATGCCCTTCTTTAAATGAGATGGGAGCCTGGCGGGTCCTTTTCCCTGGATGAGTTGGATGATGCCGGCTTCGCCGAGATCGTTCAAGGTTTTGGTTTTCACAAGATACTTCGTGGCCTGACACAAGATTTCAGATCACTCGGGATAGGCTATGGTAGTTCAATCATCGAGTTTTGCCATTTTTGAAAGACTGAACATCTATGTCGTGTTTCCTTACCTTGTGCCACATGCTCCTTTGCGTGAGGCCCAGTAGTTCGGCTGCCCGCGCCTGGACTCCCCTTGTCTTTCTTAGCGCCTGGATGATCATCGCCTTTTCGATCTCCCGGAGCCGCTCATTCATTGACACGTTTTCTGACAGGGAGGGCATGACCATCTGGCTTTCCAGGTCCCCAACAATGTGTGGGGGGACATGAGAAGGCTGGATCAAGCCGTCTGACATGACTGCGGCACGCTCAATGATATTTTGGAGTTCTCTGACATTTCCCGGCCAAGAGTAGGCCATTAGCAGTTCCAAGGCTACTGAGGAGACCTGAGCCGGTTTTGATGCATTTTTGAGGAAATGATCCACCAGTAGGGGAATATCTCTCTTCCTGTCTCTCAACGGCGGGAGGTAGATGGAAATGACGTTCAGGCGGTAGTAAAGATCTTCCCGAAACGCTCCCTCTTTGACCATTCTTGTAATATCTTTGTTGGTGGCAGCAATAAATCGGACATCCACCTTGATCGAGTCGGTTCCCCCTACTGTCTCGAATTCTTTTTCCTGGAGAGCGCGAAGTATTTTGGCCTGGGTGGTCAAGGGCATATCCGCAATCTCATCCAAGAAAAGGGTCCCCTCATTCGCCTTTTCAAACTTCCCAAGCTTCTTGCCATTCGCGCCGGTAAAGGCCCCCTTTTCATGGCCGAAAAGCTCGCTTTCCAAAAGCCCTTCGGGGATTGCCACACAGTTGAGCTTAACAAACGGTTTGTCCTTGCGTAGGCTGTGCTCGTAAAGGCTGGTGGCGACGAGTTCCTTGCCTGTTCCACTCTCTCCTGAAATGAGAACCGTCGAATCTGTCGGTGCCACTTTGAGGATCTGGTTGAAGACCCCACGGATGTTCCTGTTCTGGCCAATAATCTTGGGGAAATGCTGTTGGGCCTCCACCTTACTAAGAACGTCCGCGACCTGGTCAAAAACCTGGGCAAAGTGCTCCATGTCATCCCGGGCTGTTCCTTCATCACTTCCAACATCGGGCGAGGACGTGGCCATGGCAGGAAGCTCTTTTGCCCTTTTCACAAACTTCTCCACTGGCCGCAGGATGAGCCGAGTCACCAACAGGCCGGATATAAGTGCGCTGGTTACAATAATGATGACTGACCAGAAAATAGGCCACATAGAATCCAAGCCGTGCCTGATGGCGTATTGTATGACGCGAAAGACCAAGATGGCTGCCAGAGAGGCAAATCCGGCAAAGATGATCGGGATTATGACGTGAAGGCTGATGCGAAAGCGTGTCTGTTTCACAGAATAAGTGGTTGGTGCTCAGTTGTTCGTGGTTAGCGGATGTGAGACATAGGCCAAAGTTAACAAACCAAAGCCGAAAGGTGGAAAAAACCAGGCAGGAGTCAAGATTTAGCTCCTAACCCGGAAAGGTCTAAGTTCCGCTTTTGTCATATCAATGTGTTTCTATCCCACATGGGGAGGAGGATGGCAAGGGCAAAGAAACCGACAACAGCGGCAAGCCCGCCGACCCTCCCCCGCCCTTTTAGGACGGGGAGGCTTCACTCCCTGTCGACCGTGGAATGGCCGCCCCCATCTTCTTTAACATCTCTGCCGGCCCCAAGTAACCAACAGCTCTTAAACCACGACGTTCCTGCCCGTCAGCGCCAATGAAGAGTATGGTGGGCAACCCCGAAACCTTGAATTTCTCCCTCAGGGCACTACACTTGTCGTCAGGG
>JAQYVR010000092.1 GCA_030145395.1 Desulfobacteria bacterium | reverse complement strand
ATCAGAAGACAACAATTCTAGTTGGAGGCATGACCTGTGCAGCGTGTGTCCGCCGGGTGGAGTCAGCCCTGCAGTCTGTTGATGGAGCCAAAGAGGCTGCGGTTAACCTTGCTTCGGGGAAAGCTACCATTACTCATGATGCAAGTTGGGCAGGAGTGGAAGCCCTCCGAAAGGTGATTTCAGAGTCAGGGTATGAGTTTCTGGGTGTTTCTCAACCAGCCATTGAAGACCCTGTGGAAGCAGCTCGGAAGGAAGAAATTGTAGAGCTGAAGGTAAAGTTCATTGTGGGTGCTGTCTTGAGTGTAGTCATTTTTGCGGGGTCCATGCAGAACTGGTTTCCTTTCGTAAGGTCCATTCCCAGGCAGACTATGCTTTTTTGCCTTTTTTTGCTCACCACGCCGGTGATTTTCTGGGTAGGCAGCCGGTTCTTCTCGGGAGCTATTAAGGCGGCCAGGCAGAAGACGACGGACATGAATACCCTGGTAGCCGTGGGGGCCTTCTCAGCCTATTCTTATTCGGCTCTGGCCACGTTTATGCCACAGTTTTTTGCAGGCGCCGGCATTGCTCCCCACGTCTATTTTGACGGTGCAGCAATGATTATCACCCTCATCCTCTTAGGGCGACTGATAGAGGCCAAAGCCAAGGGAAGGACGTCCATGGCCATCAAACGGCTCATGGGGCTCAAGCCAAAGACTGCCCGTGTGATACGGGACGGCAAGGAGACCGACATCCCAATTGAGTCTGTGATGAAAGGAGATCTCATCTTGGTTCGGCCCGGAGAAAAGATCTCGACCGATGGGGTGGTTGTTTCCGGGTCATCTTCAATAGATGAATCGATGCTTACCGGAGAGAGCATTCCGGTGCCTAAGGAAGCAGGAGATGAAGTCTTTGCAGCCACACTGAACAAGAGCGGAAGTTTCACTTTCGAAGCAACTAAAGTAGGGGCCGAGACGGCCCTGGCCCAAATCATCCGTCTTGTCGAAGAGGCCCAGGGCTCCAAGGCCCCTATCCAGAGGATCGCGGACAGGGTGGCGTCCATCTTTGTGCCCGTAGTTTTTTGCATAGCAATATTAACTTTCCTGATTTGGTACTTCTTGGTGCCCCAGCCCGTCTTCAGCCGTGCCCTCCTTAATTTTGTGTCGGTTCTAATCATTGCCTGCCCGTGTGCGATGGGCCTGGCAACGCCGACAGCAGTGATGGTCGGAACCGGGTTGGGGGCTGAAAACGGAATTCTTATAAAAGGCGGAGAGAGCCTCGAAAAGGCCTACAAACTAACCACCATTGTTTTTGACAAGACCGGTACCTTGACTAAAGGAGAACCCGAGGTCACGGATATACTGACTTCAGGCGGCTTGGCAGAATCTGACATTCTGAAAAAGGCTGTTTCCATTGAGGCTGTTTCAGAACACCCTCTGGCCCAGGCCATTATTGAAAAGGCTCGCCAGGAACAGTTGAACCCTGATCCCGTGGAGGATTTTGAGGCTTTGCCGGGCTTTGGGGCGAAGGCCGTCTTAAATGACAAGCAATACCTATTGGGTAACCTGCGGCTTATGGAAGAAGAGGCCGTGACCATGAACGGTTTCGACCAGAAGGCCAAGAGACTTGCCTCCGAGGCCAAGACTTGCATTTTTGTGGCAGCTGAGGGCCGGGTTATCGGCCTTATTGCCGTTTCTGATACGCCCAAGGCATCTGCGCATGAAACAGTTACTAGCCTGAAAGGCATGGGATTGAGCGTGGCCATGATTACCGGAGATAATGAAGAAACAGCCCGGGCCGTTGCTGACGCTCTCAGCATTGATCAGGTATTGGCCGAGGTACTTCCTGGTGATAAAGCCGATGAGATAAAACGGCTGCAGTCGCAGGGCCAGATTGTTGCCATGGTCGGAGATGGCATTAATGATGCGCCGGCCTTGACAACATCCGACATAGGGATTGCCATCGGAGCAGGGACAGACGTGGCTGTAGAAGCCAGCGACATCACGCTGATCAAGGATGATTTGCGATCGGTTCCCGCGGCAATCAAGCTATCCTTTCAAACGATGAAAGTCATTAAGCAGAACCTTTTCTGGGCATTCTTCTACAACAGTCTTGGGATTCCTATTGCAGCCGGGGTATTATATCCCTTCTTCGGGATCTTGCTGAATCCCGTGTTCGCAGCAGCAGCCATGGCCATGAGCTCGGTCTCCGTGGTAAGCAATTCGTTACGGTTGAGGAGGTCATGGTCCAGCACTCTCTGAACTGGGTTCCAGGCTCTTTGACGTAACGCTTTGCCCTTGACTACTTGACATGATGTTGATAAAGGACGATAGAAAGGCGCTTGGTGTGGACTTTGTGACAGGTAGTTCAGTGAAAGGAGAAGAAAAATGGCAAGTAAGGTTTTACTCGCGGTGGATAACTCCAAGTTTTCCTTGAAGGCTGTCAAGTATGCTGTCAAGACCCTGAAGTCTGACTCTATGGTCACTATGTTGACTGTACTGCCGGACCCGATGGCAGCCTGTGGATTGGATGGTCCCTCTCTGATACCCATATTCAAAAAGAATGCGAAAACGTTTTGTGTCATAGGGGATGCAAAGAAAGCTGCTATGGAGGGGTTCATGGAAGAGGCCAAGAAGCTTTTTGTCGCAGCCGGCTTCTCTCCTAAGAATATCGCCATCCGGATTCGCAAGAAAAAGACAGGAATTTCCCGGGACGTTCTGAGAGAAGCCAAACGCGGGAAATACGACACGATTGTAATGGGTAGAAGAGGATTGACGGGCATCAAGCAGTTTGTGGCTGGAAGTATCACAAACAAGATGTTTCATTTTGCAAAGGATATCACTCTCGTTGTCGTAGAGTGAGCAAGAACCATTTGTCGGTGCCAATCTAGGCCAACGAATCAAAGTGTTGACCGGCACCCCGGTAATTCCCCCCGGGTATAGGATAAGACAGCTATATTTTGTTGTCGGGGGGGGGGCTGCTTCACGACAGTACAGGAAGAAGGATAATTGGGAAGTGTTGCCCCGGGAGACTGGGGTTTGTCTGTCCATTGCAGCCATATCCTCACGAAGCGTCCCCGCTCCTTCAGTGACAGGAATAAAAGTCAATGTCTTGTCACCGACTCCTCCTTTTCTAAGAAAACATGACTTGTACTGGCAGGGCATATTGCTTCCCAGTGCATAACCCCTCTTAGAGGAATCTGCTTAATGTTCGTCCTCGGATTACAAGGAAGTCCCCGCACTAAAGGAAACACGAGCATTCTCCTTTCCACGTTTCTTGAAGAGGCCCAAAGGATAGGCGCCTTTACACAGCGTCTGGATGTGGCTCGCATGAATATTTCACCTTGTCTGGAATGCGGTACTTGTGACGAAGAGGGTTTTTGTCCCGTTGATGACGACATGGAGCAGGTATACCCCATGCTTCGTCAGGCAGATATTATCGTGATGGCCACGCCTATATTCTTTTATGGTGCTACAGCCCAGCTGAAAGCCCTAATTGATCGGTCTCAAGCCCTGTGGTCAAGAAAATATGTGCACAAG
This sequence comes from Desulfobacteria bacterium, assembly GCA_030145395.1. Taxonomy (GTDB): domain Bacteria; phylum Desulfobacterota; class Desulfobacteria; order Desulfobacterales. Next base: position 1,226 of record JAQYVR010000092.1, on the reverse strand, counting down.
CTTGTCGATCCGGGCCGAAGGTGGCGGCGGGGCTTTCTGTTGTCTTTGGGAGCCACAAAAGGGAAAAACCTCTTTGATGGGGTGACCCTCACGGCCAAGTACTTCTTTGATGCGGTCGGAGCAAGCTTTGATGGTAGCCTCACTTACAGACAGATTGAAAACGCAGGAGAGATAGCAAAACATCCCTCGGCTCTCAAGGATGCGAGGGAAAAGGCCGGAGAAATAGCGACGCCTTTTCTGAAGAGAAAGAAACTACTCTTCGTCTGTACGGAGAATGCCTGCCGCAGTCAGATGGCCAGTGCTTTTGTCCAGCACAATGCCGGAGACAAGATAGAAGTCGAAAGCGCCGGGAGTGCGCCGGCACAAGAGATCAATCCACTTATGGAAGAGGTCATGGGGGAAAAAGGTATAGATATGGCCTTTCGCAAACCAAAGTCGATTGACGAAGCTCTTCGTTTCGGGAAACCGGAGTCGATCATATCAATGGGCTGTGAAGAGACGTGTCCCCACTTGCCCGGCGTAGCCCGGCATGAGTGGGACCTGCCGGATCCTTCCGGAAAGAAGATTGCCTTCATGCGCAAGGTCAGAGACGAGATAGAAGAGAGGGTTGACAAACTACTTAGCCCAGACATTGTTGAGAAGCAGGAGGCTTAGGGCAGTAAAGGGTCGAATGCCTTATACCTCAAGCGCTATATACCTTCTTGGTTGGATCCCTCCAGCCTAAACACGTGTGAATGATGAGGCAAAACGAAAGTGGAAGTCGTGCCTCGAATTTGATAATTGATATAATGAAGTAAAGAAAGGGGGTTTAAACTCATGGATACCTATGTGTGTACAGTATGTGGCTATGTGTATGATCCGACGTTGGGGGACCCGGACAATGGCGTTGAGCCTGGAACAAGTTTTGAGGACCTTCCTGATGATTGGACCTGCCCTGTATGCGGAGCGTCAAAGGACCAGTTTGAGAAGGAGTAATCATCAGAAAGTTCTCAACGGCTTCAAATAAAGGAGGTTGTCATGAGCCAGGAAGTGAAGATCTACACGAGTCCGACCTGACCTCATTGTAAGATGGCAAAGGAGTTCCTTGCTAAAAAAGGGGTTGAGTTTACGACCTTCGACGTCACCAAGGACAAGGCAGCTCTGGAGGAAATGAGAAAAATCTCCGGCGGTGCCCTTAGAGTGCCTGTAATATCGGTTTGCAGCGACGTGATGGTCGGCTTTGACCG
>JAQYVR010000087.1 GCA_030145395.1 Desulfobacteria bacterium | reverse complement strand
GGGTGGAATGTTGGCCAAAGAACTCATGAGAATAAGGCCAGATATTCCGATTATTCTTTGTACAGGATATAGCGAAATGATCACAAAAGATAAGGCCATGGACATGGGCATTCGAGAGTTCATCATTAAGCCGCTTGTGTCTCGTGACCTGGCCACAACCATACGTAAGGTGTTGGACAAAGGCCGACATTGAACCGCAACAGCGAGGGCATTCCTCCTTCCAATTCATCCCGGTCTATCCCGGGTTATCAGAATTCTAGCGAACCTGCACCGAACTTCAATCTTTCGGATTATATTGAGGCGATTAAAGCCGATCGAGATTTCGGTGAGACGTTCGTATATCATCGCCACCTTCCGGCCACACCGCCAGTCTATGGCAACCAACTAACGTTCCATGATGACATAGCGAGAACGATGCGCCGTCTCAGCCTTGATAGGCTTTATTCCCATCAAGTGGAAGCGATTAATCATTTGAGGCAGGGATCCAATGTGATCGTTGCCACGCCAACGGCCAGCGGCAAGAGCTTGATCTACAACCTCATTGTGCTGGAGGAGGCCCTCAAGAACAGGGAAACAAAAGCCCTGTATGTCTTTCCCCTTAAAGCCCTCGCGCAGGACCAGGTGAAAACCCTCAGGCCGTGGCTTGAGGGGATTGAACAGAAAAAGATCTCGGCCGAGATCTATGATGGCGATACCAGCCCGTACAGGCGCAAGAAAATACGGACAGAGCCTCCCCATATCCTGGTGACCAATCCCGACATGTTACACTGCGGTATTCTGGCCCATCATCAGAGCTGGGAAGAGGTACTTCGAAATCTGTCGTTCGTCATATTAGACGAGGTTCACACATATCGTGGGATATTCGGCTCTCACGTAAACCAGGTGATCCGACGGCTCAAAAGACTTTGTGAACATTACGGCGCCCGCCCCCAATTCATTCTGCTTTCTGCCACTGTGAATAATCCGCAGGCCTTTGGCGAAAGTCTGATAGAAGAAGAACTTGAAGTCGTCCGGTCTTCGGGCGCCCCCAAAGCAGGACACCACTTTGTGTTTCTGAATCCCGTGGCAAGCCCCAATTTTTCTGCGGCCAAGCTCTTTGTACATTGTGTTCGCCATGGATTCAGAACCATTGCTTTTACCCAGTCCAGGCAGGTAACTGAATTGATTCATGTCTGGATTTCCAGGCTGTCTCCCAAGCTTCGAAAGAAGATCAGTTCATACCGGGCTGGTTTCATGCCTGCGGAAAGAAGAGAGATCGAACAGAGGCTGGCCAGCGGAAAGCTGCTCGGTGTTGTATCGACCAGCGCCCTGGAGATGGGCATTGATATAGGGCATCTCGATATCTGTCTGCTTGTGGGTTATCCCGGCACGATCATAGATACTTGGCAAAGAGGGGGACGCGTAGGCCGGTCTGGAAGAGAATCGATGGTGATCCTCATTGCAAAGCCGGACGCCCTTGATCAGTATTTCATGAAACATCCGAATGATTTTTTTGAAAGATCGTACGAGGCCGCTGTTCTTGATCCCGACAACCCTTATGTGATTGAGGCCCACCTGCCTTGTGCGGCAGCAGAAATGCCGCTGTCGCTGAACGACGAGAAATTCTGGTCAAAGAACCTTCCCCTTCATCTTGAAAAACTGGAAGGGGAGGGGGCGTTGCATCGAACTGCGGAGGGAGAGCTCGCATGGTATGCCACAAAACGCCGGCCCCAGCTTCAGGTGAACATTCGCTCTGCCGGCGAAAGCTTCACTATCCTGGAAAAGGAGACCGGCCAGCCCATCGGTACGGTTGACGGTATTAGAGCTTTCAAGGAATGTCATCCAGGTGCAGTCTATCTTCACCGTGCCCGCCAATACCTGGTTGACGATTTGAGGCTGGCAGAAAGGGATATCTTTGCCCACAGGTCAAACGTGCAGTACTTCACACGTGTGCGGACTGAAAAAGAAACAGAGATTATCCGTATCACACGGAGCCGACCCAGAGGACAGTTTCTTGTCCGGGAGGGAGAGCTAAAGGTCACGGAAGTCGTGACAGGTTATGAAAAGAGAGCTCTGCCGGGCCAAACGCTAATGGGAGTCTTCCCGCTGGATCTGCCTCGCCAGACCTTTGAGACCGTGGGTTTATGGATTGAGATCGAGGCTGCTTTAAAGCATTTCGTTGAGGATAGGGGTCTTGATTTCATGGGCGGCATCCATGCTATTGAACACGCGGCCATAGGCATGTTTCCACTTTTCGCCCTTTGTGACAGAAACGATATAGGAGGGATCTGTTATCCTTATCATCCGCAGGTTGGGAAGAGTGCTATATTCATATACGATGGCCACCCCGGCGGCGTGGGCCTTGCGCAGCACGGTTTTGAAATCATTCTGGAGCTTCTGGAAAAGACCATGCACCAGATCAAAACCTGTGAATGTGATGAGGGATGCCCATCTTGCGTCCATTCGCCCAAGTGCGGTTCGGGCAATAAGCCGCTGGACAAGGAGGCTGCCCTATTGATTCTTGAAGGTCTCCTGGGCCATATTCCACTGAGCCAGGTTTTCGCCAAAACAGAAGAGGTCGGACCGATGCCGTTTATAGTCGAAGAAACGTCAACTGCTGAAGATGAGAAAGAACCGAGGGTCATATTTTTGGACCTGGAGACCCAGAAACTCGCCCAGGAGGTGGGGGGTTGGCAAAACATACACCTGATGAGGGTTTCTGTGGCCGTCCTTTACGACAGCTTGGAAAATCGTTTTCTGGTCTATGATGAAGATCAGATTGAGGCCCTGCTGGAGCATCTGGAGAAAGCAGACTTGATTGTAGGATTCAACATAAAACGGTTCGATTACATAGTACTGAGTGCTTATACAAGCAAGGATCTGAAAAGACTTCCGACTTTTGATATTCTCGAGGATGTCTTCAAGCGGCTCGGTTTTCGACTCTCCTTGGCACATCTTGCTGTAGAGACTTTGAACCAGGAGAAAACAGCCGACGGGCTCCAGGCCGTGGAATGGTTTCGGCAGGGCGATTTTCAAAAGTTGACAGACTACTGCCGCCAGGACGTTGTTGTCACCAGGGATCTTTTCCAGTACGGTTTGGAAAACTCCCACCTTGTTTTCAGACAGAAGCAAGAGAATCGACGAATGAGGCTCCTTGTTGACTGGAAACTTGAAGAAATGATCGGCCGTGGTGATGTCTCAATCGCTTCGAAGTGATGAGAGCATTTGAGTTATGAGCTATAGAAGGGGGTACCATGAGAGAGCTTTGCCGAATTAGTATCTTGATTTTCGGAATAGTAGCCTTGTTTCCTTCCCCGGCAACAAGTGCAGAGGAAGACGTGTTGCAGGCCTTGGAAAACGTGAAGGTGGGTGTAGAGGATGGCGTTTCATATGAGAAGGTGGCCGGATTCTTGGCCGAAGCCAGGAATCAAGTTGATCCCATCAAGAAAGGCGACACCAGTGATTGCTTTCGCGTTGCCGTGAAGAGGTGCTACTATTGGTATCGTTTGGCTTCAAAGAGCTGGGAGGCCTTGATCAAGAATGAGGAGCAGAGAGACTTAAATGCAAAACAGGGAAAATCTGAATATTCGGATGATCATATGAAAACCATTAACCTAAAGATGGTGGAAAACTACAACAAACTCATCAAACATGCTCAGGAAGCATTGCCGTCAAAGTGGGAATATGGCAATGCCGCGCTTGATGAGGCTCGTGAGTGTCTGGAACAGAAGCCATAAGCACTTGTTCTCCAGGGTGAAGAATGTGGGCTATAGAATAGTGTTGCCATACAATACGGTATGAAAAGTGATATCCTTAAAGCCAGCCTTTAACTGTTGTCTGTTCCCCTTGTCTGTGATGAACGATTGATTTGTGGGCCGTATATTGCGCGCAAAGAATGCAAAATAGTATTGCTTTTAAAGAAAATGTCTGGGATTATGAATTGTTGACAATGTCATTTGGGCACATTGTCGACTCTCTTTAATGGAGGTTACGGAATGATCCCTAAGAAAGAGATAGTTGAAAAAAGGCAACACAAACGGTTTCAGGTGCCAAAAGGCACGTTTGTTGGGCTCGGCCCTCATGACACGAAAGTCGGTCAAATCATAGATGTTGGCATGGGGGGGCTTGCGTTTCGCTATGTCGGCAGTGAGGAACCCTCAAACGGTGAATTAGACATATTCTTGAACGAACGTGATTTCTATTTGGGTCGTGTACCGTTCAGGACCGTTACGGATTTTGAAGTAAGTAGCAGAAGAGATTCTAGTGCTACGGCTATGAGGCGAAGTGGTGTGCAATTTAGGGAGATGAAGTCGAACCAGATATCTCAGTTGGAATATTTTATCCAAAACCACACCTTAGGCGAGGCGTAGGGAAGAAGATTCTACTCAAGAGGGTGTGCTATGAACTGAATGCCAGGACCCGTTTCTCGTTAGGAGAGCGGGTTTTTTTGCGGAGGGGCCGGAGGAAGATAGGCAGCATATTCGTCCTTTCTTTACAGACTTCAGGAGACGCGTAATGGCTATTTGTCTCATAGCGTACGACCCAAACGAGCCAGGGCGAGATGACACAGCACTTTTTGACGTCGTGAAAAGTTATGGTCCATGGGCTAAACTGTCAGAATATGTTTATGCAGTTGAAACCACTGTTAGTCCCGAAAGCATCGTGGAAAGGTTGAAGCAACACACCGACCCTTACGACATTGTATGTGTTGTTACCTTGACGACTCCATTCTCCGTTTTGGGGCATGAAGATGTGGATGACTGGCTTTCTCGCAAGCTTTAGGCGCACGGCAAAAGCAGGATTGGATCTTAAATACTGAGTATCGAATGAGGGAGGTAGAATGAAAAAAGCAATACTCGCGTTGTCACTTTCAATTCTGGTGCTGATGCCCAATGTATCATCTTCACGAGCGGAACCGACGAGTGCCAAAGTCGAGGTTGACAAGTCGCACGTCCAACATCTTAAGACTAAGTTCAGAAACATCAGGGAAGACTTGTCTCGGGTCAGAAATGATTTAGAGACAATATCTACATCCATGACCGCTCACGAATCCGTGCAGTCTTATCTGATCAAGCGTGCCTATGAAGATATCGGGAGCATGGCGGGAATATGTCGGTATATGGAACGAGGTATGGACGGGTTGCTGCTTGTAGAAGAAGACAAGCTTGCTTATTACTGCTATCTGCAAAAATACGGCATCGAAAGGATGGGAAACCGCTCGCATGAATATCTAAACAACATAAAGAAAATGCGTGACAAGATATCGGACAAGGCTGCCCTTCGGTTGATTGACGGGGCAGCTGAGAATATTCGCCTATCATCAGGACTGATAGACAATGTTGTCGAGATGTTCCAACAATACTCTGGCCAGGAAGAGCCCGCTTCGCATCATTAACGGATACGGGAACCAACAGTTACTTGAGATCTGCCCCCTCTCTCTGATAGTTAGTGCCTGTCCATAAATAACGTAACAAGTGTTGGGCACCGGGTAAGTTTCCAATTCATGATTGAGGAGTTTTTCTGATGAGCAAGGCCGCACAAGCCCGCCCGACTCGCCTGAGCGTTCGCGATGGCGGGCAGGGGTTTTCGTCAAGGCGCACAGATCGTACTCCGCAAACGGCCTTTTCATAAGCCGCAGGCGCAAACCCACGGAGAGAACGCCGCTCATCGGTCGCGAAGCGTTGCTCGGCAACATAAGGGCCATTTATGGATGGAAACTAGTTATGGAGCGTATTCCAGAACAAGAACTAATGAATGATCCTGGGCATGCCTTGGCCTATGCACAAGCGGATTTCGAGGAACCGCATAATCAATTCGTCCAACTCTTTCAGAACAAGTTTCCACTAGAAAAAGTTGATGGGTATGTGTTGGACCTGGGCTGTGGCCCAGCCGATGTTACAATCCGATTTGCAAGAGCGTATCCTAACTGCCTTGTACACGGGATCGATGGTGCAGAGAACATGCTCAAACATGGCCGTGACGCCATTGCTAGTAACGGGCTGGAGAATCGAATAGAACTCCACTGCGGCCGCCTTCCGGAAAGAGGACCCGCACGATCATCCTACGATGCAATCATTTCCAATAGTCTGTTACATCACTTAAGAGATCCGATGGTACTATGGGACAGCGTCACGTCTTATGCTGGAGCAGGAGCGATTGTCTTCGTCATGGACCTGTTCAGGCCCGCAAGTAAAGATGATGCAACCGGAATAGTTGAGCAATATGCGAGTGAGGAACCGGTCGTGCTGAAAGAAGACTTTTTCCGCTCTTTATGTGCCAGTTATCGTATAGGGGAAGTGGAAAGACAATTGGAACGCGCAAGTCTTGGAAGTCTGTCAATTGAAACTGTATCCGACCGCCATCTGATGGTATGTGGCAGGTTATAACTGGGATTGCCCTTTTTTTTCATCCCTAGCCTGGGAGAAAAGGTGATGAAACTCAGATCCAAGGCACCGGTCCTGAGAGAGTGGAGGGCGACCGGGTATATGTCCACTGATCCTTCTGTATCACCCGACGGTTCGCCCGTGTTGGTCATTGACGGGCCGGACGGCGGACCGGTCGGACCCATGGAAGCCTATGGTTACGGATACGAGATTATTGAGGCCACTGATGACGAGCTTGAGTTGCTTCACCAGGGAGGATATGGCATACCATATATGGGCAAATAGGCAGCGGAATAAGCCCTTCACATTACAACATGGGGAAACATGGATAAGGAAGAGCTGGAAGAGTATCGCAACAAACCTGTGGTTGTCGATACGGGTACGCCATTTATTTATATCGGGACACTCTCCCAGATTGGCAACAGCTTTATCACGCTCGAGGATGTGGACGTACGCCATGTGGACGGGGGAGGTGTGGCCAAAGAAAAATATGTTCTGTCGGCCAAAAAGTTTGGCATAAAGAAGAACAGGACGTCGACAAAGATAAGAATCAACATCATGACATCCATATCCAACCTGGAAGATATCATAGAGTATTGAAAGGCTTAAGACGAAAGGAGACGAAGAATAATGAAACGACCCGTGAAATCCTTGTTTGGCCTGGCTTTGGTGCTTGTCATGGGAGCCGTGAGCTGTGCCGGATTGTTGTTTCCAACGGTTGACTTAAACGATTTACCGGAAACCCGTTATGAAGTCACCCGCTACACAAGCATCAGCAAAAGTCTTGCCATTATACTGGATGATCCCGATGACGGCGTCCTTTTGACCTTTAGCACAGGGGAGTTTCAAACGAAGAATGAGGGTTTGAACCCTCCGCAAAAATACCTGGAACAATTCATGGGGAACCCCAAGGCCTATGAGCTTCAGGATAAGGATACAGAGGAAGTTCTGGGCTATTTGCTGATATCTTCACACCTTGAATGGCTAGTAAACTATGATAGAGATGGTGGAAAAGTCACGGTCAGTATAGAAGACCCCCATACCGGTGGCGGTAATGGCGGGTAATAGTAAAATTGAACTGATAGAGCGAGCGCTAACCCCGCAGTTTGTCGGAGCACAGCGGACCTGTCCGCCGGAATTGTGGGGGAGATCCCGTCTTGAGGGGGCTGGAGGGAGCTTCAATTGCCCGGAACTAACAATTACCCAAGACCAGCTGATTGAGCGTGGCTCAATTAGGGTCCCAGATCCTTCATCAAACCCTCAGAAAGGAGTAGTCCTATGCAACCAGATCAAGATGATCAGTGGGTGAGGAATTTTCGAGGTGTCACGATCAAGATAAAGGATGGAACGGTCATAAGTGGAAAATTGAACATAGGCGAATACGCGAGAGTATCTGACCTTCTGAGGCAGTCGCAAGATCAATATATTGTACTGACTGAAGCAGAACACAGAGGTAGCACCGGAAGGGTAGTTATTGTTAACACGAATGAAATCATGTGGGCTGAACCTAAGGAAGATTAGCCAACGTCATGGATTGGTGAATTCTGACGAAGGGGAGGGGCTGACATGCTTCTTAGAAGTGTCGGCCGGCTTGCTTGCGAACTTTTGAAGCAAGCTAGTGCCTATCCATAAATAACGTAACAAGTGTTGGGCACCGGGTAGGTTTCCAAGAGGTGATTGCCGGCAAGACACTTGACGAACATGCCAACCATATCTTTGCCCGCCTTTGATAGTTACACCATTAAGTCTTTAGGGTTTGTCTGAACGATGCCAAAAGAGCACCCCATAGAAGAAAAGCGAAAAGCGCCCCACGGCTTTCAGGAGATTCTCCAGTTCTACCTGATAGATTGCAAGACTCCCATAGGTAAGCTGATTGATATCTTGATTATCTTTTTGAATCTTGTCATCTGCGCCATTTTTGTCATTGAGACGTATCCTGTCTCTGAGACAACCATACGGTTGTTATGGAAAACAGAAGTTATCATTGTTTTGTTCTTCATCGTTGAGTATGCAGCAAGGCTGTATGCTGCAAGAAGCCGGCGAAGGCAGTTGATAGATGTTTACAGCATCATTGACCTTGTAGCGATTCTGCCCACGCTTTCACTGCTTATTTTTCCTGTATTCGGTATCACACTTGATCTTCGCTTCATCAAGGGGATCAGGATATTCAGGGTAGCCAGGGTATTTAGATTTCTTCGGTTTACCGCAGACCCTGACTTCTTCTTCGGAAGCATTACAATGCCGTTGCTTAAAGCAGTACGGCTGTTTATGATCATCTTTATCATCTTTTTCGTTTCCTCGGGGCTGTTCTTTCATGTTGAAAGCGAAGTTAATCCAAATGTACGAACTTTCGGCGATGCATTTTATTTCACTGTTGTTGCGCTAACAACGGTCGGATTCGGAGACATCACGCCACTGTCCGATGGAGGGAAGTGGGTCACAGTGCTCATGATATGTTCAGGCATCATTCTCATACCGTGGCAGATAAGTCGCATAGTCAAGGAATGGATACATATTGAGTCGAAAAAGGAGATCATCTGTAGGAGGTGCGGGCTCCGTTACCACGACCCGGATGCGTCTCACTGCAAATCCTGTGGGGCGGTTATTTACCAAGAATATGACGGCGATTAGAACCCATCTCAGGAATGCGTCTAAGGCCCCATGGCGGCGTTGCGTGTCGGCTCAAAATGCTCATCCTGCCACGGCGGGACTGCGTGCCGCCCCGTGTTTGCTGAGCACCTTCATCTTAGAGATAGATTCGAAGTCCCGCCGTCAGGCGGGGCCCTGAAACCTGATCCACATTCTTGAGATGGGTTCCAGTAAGTGCTAAGAGCGGCTACTATCCTTCAGAGAAACATTGGCCATCACTATGCAGGAAGTATCTTATGAGAAGTTTGAGTCTCTATGTTCTAATCCTTGTCGCATCCTGTATATTTCCGCCTATTGCATTATCACGTGTGACGGTAGATGACGCAGTTGTAGTAAAAGGGCAACAGATCATGCTCAGAGCTGAAACTAAAGGAAAGTTCTTCCGCAAGGGGGGTGAGCTTGTGGAGTTCTTTGTCGGCGGGACGTCATTGGGTATGACCCTTTCAGGGGGAGACGGTGTTGCATTCAAACCATTCGTCCCGGTAAAGGCGGGCCTATATGAGATAGAGGTAAATTCGGGTGGAGACAAAGATAGTGGCGTACTCCTTTCTTTACGAGAAGGCTCGAGCATTGTTTTTGTTGATGTTGAGAGCTCGCTGTTAGAGGGGCGACTTTCAAGAAAGCCAAAACCAGGGTGCCAGAAGGCCATAAAAGAGATCAACCAAAGGTTTCCTGTTGTGGTTCTTCAGACAGGTTTTGTGGGCGTTAAGGCCGTGAAGACGTGGCTGAGAGAAAATGACTTTTTAGAATTACCCGTGTTTCCGTGGAACAAAGGGGGAATATTTAATGAGATTACTTATAAGGGTTTCAAGGTAAAGTCAGTCATTGCCAGTCCAGAGGTGATCGAATCCGCCAGGGAACACAGATCTGTCTCCTTCAGCTTCCGACAAACAGACAATGCAGAGTGGGTTAAGGACTGGGAGGAAATCAGCAAGAAGCTGAAATAATACGAGACATTGGCCGCAGTGCCCACGCCCATCCCCTGTCTTTTTTACAATCCAAAACAACACAATACGAAGGAATCCTCCAAGAAATGATGTTTAGGTCAAGACGAAAATTCCTCATAGACCGTTTGGACTCCGGAGGTTTAATAACCAACTATTACTGTACCTCCAAGTGTGGACACTGCTTGTATGCCTGTAGTCCGGCGTGGGATAAAGAGTATATTGATGCTCAAACAACAGAGCAGAATATTCTCAAGATCAAAAACCTGGGATGTCATTCCATCCATATAGGCGGTGGAGAGCCGTTTCTGAATTTGAACGGACTCAGAGTAGTAGTTGAAACCGCCCGTGCCCTTGGTGTTCACATCGAATATGTAGAAACAAATTCCTCCTGGTACAGAGACAAAGATTCCGCCTGCCAAGTCCTTTCAACACTTAAGGACGTAGGTCTTTCCACACTTCTGATATCGATCAGCCCTTTTCACAATGAGCATATTCCCTTTTACAAAGTCAAAGGGGTCATCGAAGCGTGCCAGGCGGTCGGAATGAAGGTTTTTCCGTGGATATTTGATTTCTTTGGTGAAATAGATGCCTTTGACGACAAAGACACGCACAACATGAAGGAATATCAAAGCAGATACGGCGGCGATTACCTGAGAAGACTCCCCACCCGGTATTGGATACATTTTGGCGGGAGGGCGCTGAAAACCTTTGCCAGGGTCTTGGGGACCAAGCGTTGTCAGGAAATCCTCTCTTCCAACAAGGGCGGGTGCAGAGAACTCCTCAACGTGGATCACTTTCATTTTGATTTATTTGGAAACTTTATTCCAGGGCTCTGCTCCGGCCTGTCCATTCATCGTAATCATATGGGTCATGAGCTTTCTCCGGAAGAATACCCGATCGTTCACATGTTGTTTCATGACGGTATTAGAGGCCTATTTGATCTAATTTCGAGTAAATACGAGTTTAAGCCCTCTGACGACTATATGTCAAAGTGTCATCTTTGTCTTGACCTGAGGCGCCACGTCGTCCTCGATCAGGGGATGACGTCCAGGGACCTCCAACCGAGGGCTTTTTATGAAAATGTCTGATGAGCGAAAACACTGGTCAGGCCTTGAACCGCAACAGCGAGCGGATTCCCAGCGGCTTGTCGGAGCAAAGCGGACCTGTCCGCCGGAATTGTGGCGGAGATCCCGCCTCAGCGGGGCTGCGGCCCGCCAGAGGCGGATAAAGGTTAGCGAGCGAATCTAAGAATAGCAAACTTCCTTACGGTCGGCGCGAAGCACTGCCGCAAGGCAGAACATTCCCTGCAGCTTGCTGCAGGGTTCTTTACTTATGGGTCTAATTCGGGCATGATCCCGGATTGTCAGGAGACCACTTCGAGGTGTTGACCGGCGTGCTCCCCGCAAGCCCCGCCCGGAAGGGCGGGTCGGGGGGAGCTATACAAGAATGTTCCTTTTCCTTACCGGGGCGCGGAGAGGCTTCAAATAAAAGATCTTGCCTTCTTCAATGAAATGGGGAGGATGTGACATATGGGATGGTTTGGGAAACTAACATTTGGGTACATGGGCCTGTTGATGGGTGGCCCCATCGGTGCCATTGCCGGGGCAGCTTTAGGACATCATCTGTTTGACAAGAGGGAAAGCGTCGCGACTGGGCGACCAACTTTAGTAGGCGCGGAGCAGAGCCAGGCGGCCTATTTTGTCAGCATGTTTTCAATTCTGGGCAAGCTTGCAAAAATAGACGGTGTGGTTAGCAGGGATGAAATCGCGGTTATGGAAGATCTTATCGGGAATCTGAACATAAACGAGAGGGAGAAACAATTTGCCAGACATGTCTTTAATGAGGCAAAGGATTCCAGTTATTCGATTGATGATTTTGCAGTGCAGTTTTACCAGATTAGCGGCGGTCAGCCTACAGTGCTCGTTTCATTCCTGGATCTCCTTTTCCGGATAGCCGCAGCGGACAAGCAGTTTCATCCTGCTGAAGAATCAGCGCTGAACAGGATTAAGGATATCTTTCACATCAGCGACCAGCAATTCAATAGTATAAAAGCAGTTTATTTGAAAGATGTTGATGATGGGTATTACAAGGCCTTAAACTGCACGCCCGAGAGCTCAGACCAGGAAATCAAAGCGAGTTATAAGAAGCTCGTCAAGGAGTTTCATCCCGACATGATTGTGTCCAAGGGTCTTCCCGAAGAATTCACAGAGTTTGCCACAAAGCGATTTCGCGAAATTCAGGAAGCCTACGAAAAAGTCAAACAGGAACGTAATTTGTAAAACACAAGCTGTTAGCTGTGCGTACCCGGAGTGAATTCGAGAATGATCCCCATGCTCTCCAAAACCCGCTTCATAGCTGGGCGCCACTGTCCCCTACGGCTGTGGTATCTTTGCTATGACCGCGCGTTAGCCTCTGAGGTGTCTCCTGCACAGCAGGCTGTCTTTGACACCGGCCATGAAGTGGGAAGGCTGGCTACTCACCTTTATCCGGGTGGCGTTCTCATTGAGGAGGATCATTTTCACCATGAGAAAGCTGTGCAGAGTACGCTGTCAGTCATCGAGGACAAGAATGTGCCGGCCATCTACGAGGCGGCTTTTGTATATGACGGTATCCGGGTTCGGGTGGACATCCTTGATAGATGCGATGACGGAACCTGGAATCTGATCGAAGTCAAATCATCCACATCAGTTAAAGAAAATTATCTGCCGGACGTTGCAGTCCAGCGCTACGTTTTGAAAGGCTCGGGCTTAACCATACAAAGGTGCGGGATCTTGCACCTCAATAATCAGTATGTGTACGATGGTAATGATCTTAAGATAGAGTCTCTTTTTTCGTTTTCTGAATTGACAAAACAGGTTGGCGCCCTTGAAGAAAAACTTCCTTCAATGATTGCAGAGTTGGAGCAAATGCTGTCGGGTAAGGTCCCGCCTGACATACTGCCGTCCCGAATGTGCAACAACCCCTATGGGTGTGAGTTCTGGGCCCACTGTACCAGGGAAAAACCAGAGTTTTGGGTTATGAAACTTTTTGGGATAACCCAAAAGAAGATAGATGAACTGGGAGAGTCAGATATTGAAGATATTTGCGATATTCCCGGTTCGTTCCCGCTGACAAAAGTTCAAGAGCGCATCAGGGATTGTGTGGTAAACAATGAAGGCTACACCGCTCGAGAGCTTGTAACAGAACTGAATGGTGTGGAATATCCTGTTCACTTTCTGGATTTCGAGACAGTCAGTCCGGCGATTCCTCGCTATGCCGGTACTAGGACATATCAAGCGCTTCCCTTTCAATGGTCCGACCACATCGTTTATCATGATGAGCAAATTGAGCACCGGGAATATCTTTGCCTTGCAGACAAAGACCCACGGGAAGAGTTTTCGAGAACCCTGCTTGAGGCACTCGGTAATCAAGGGACCATTTTTGTCTATACCAACTATGAAAAGAGAGTCATTAGTGAACTGGCCGAATTCCTCCCCGAGTTTCGTGACCCCCTGGTGGCAACCTTAAAACGGCTCAAGGACTTGCATGCCCTGGTCAAAAAGCACGCATACCATCCTGAATTCCACGGATCGTTTTCGCTTAAATCCATACTTCCGGCACTTGTTCCATCAATGCGTTATGAAGACCTGCCGATTCAGGACGGCAGACATGCCTCTGTAGAATATCTGCGAATGCTTGATGATAGTACCTCTCCGGAGGAAAGGGAAAAGATAAGGCAAGCCCTGCTGCGCTACTGCGGCTATGATACCTTAGGGATGGTCAAAATCCGGGAGGAACTGCTCAGACGAAGAGCGTAACACAGGAGGGGGGCAAATCTAAGCGCCGAATCGTGCCTTCTTCAGCATGGCTATGGGTTTGGCCATGGCCAAAATGTGGGCGTGAATCGTCTCCAACGTGTCTCCGGGAATACCCATCATGAGATGACACTGGTCCACGGCTGATTTCACGCGGCATCCCAGGCCCAGAAAGGTTACATTGGGTACTCCCTTCAGCAGGGGCAACGCCGTGATATCCGAACAGCCACCCAAGGCCCCTCCGGACTGCGGCAGATTCATGATTCCCCCCTTTTCATAATTCACTGCGTAGAGAAGCCACATGACCTGTTCGCTGTCCGCCGTAAAGACCACGACTTGCGGCCTTTCCCGGAAGGCGGGCAGGGGGGCGACAAACACAGCCTGGGTTCTGCCTTTGTCTAAATAGGTGGATTTGAGGATAGTTTCAGCAGAAGCCTCTTCTGTGCCGAAAAGTCCCACACCGTATTTTTCCAGCACCCCGTCGTCCAGGAGTGCCTCCATCTCTCTTTCAAACCCCAGAACCGAGGTTCCGAGTTTACAACCCATTTGCTCCTTTTTGAGAAAAAGAGATTTACCTTCACCTGCCAATACCAGGGCCTGGCAATAGCTTTTGAAATTACCTTCAGTGAACGGGACATCCGCTGGAAGGGGGTCTGCCTCCATATAGAGATTCACCCCCACGGGTTTATATTTAAGTTCCAGGCTTTTAGCCAAATCATCAGAAACGCTCTGGAAGTTGCTCATTGGACACCTCGTCGCTTGTCGGTTTCTTGTTGATTGGGCCTTTTAGCATAAATCTCTTGCACGGGCAAGACTCCGTCTATCAGTGATCATATTCGTTGACACTCAGATTTCATTCTTGTTACGTTCAAAATACAAATCTTGACCAAAAGATGGAGCCCCACGGGTAAACCCGTGGTCCCACTAAAGTACCCGTCTTCGCCTTCGGCTACGACGCGGTTGTCCGCCTCAGCTTCGGGGTGACATCGCGCCGTAGCACATTGATTGTTTGCGCATTCATCCACGGACAAGCCCGTGGTCTTCTGCGAAGGCGGATAAGAAGGACGATGGAACGGCGTCCAATGTATAGTTTCTTTTATGAAGGGGGTTGTCACGTCATGGACAAGGTAAAACTGGTTATCGTGGGAGGTGTTGCCGCAGGAGCTTCGGCTGCGGCCAAGGCTCGGCGATGCAATGAGGATGCGGAGATTATCATGTTTGAAAAGGGACACGATATCTCCTATGCGACCTGCGGGCTCCCTTACTATCTTTCCGGCACAATACCCAAAAGGGATCGGCTGCTGATTACCGATGGCCGGTTTTTTAAACAGCGATTCAACGTGGATGTCATGACCCGTCATGAAGTGCTCGCCATCGATAGAGAGGCACAGAAGGTTACTGTGAAAAATCTTACCACAGGCGATAATAGGGAAGAACCATATGACAAACTCGTGCTCGCCATGGGGGCTTCGGCCATTGTCCCGCCTCTGCCAGGCGTGGAACTTCCTTTTGTCTTCACCCTGAAGACCTTGGAGGATACCGATCGCATTTTCACTTACCTGAGAGATAAGAATCCTGAAACCGCTGCTGTAGTTGGAGGGGGGCTTATCGGCATGGAAGCCGCCGAAAACCTTGCTCAGAAGGGATGCAAAGTGTCTGTGGTGGAATTTATGCCCCAAGTGCTCACCTTTCTGGACCGGGAAATAGCCGAACTGGTGCACCAGCACTTGAAGTACAAGGGGGTCAACGTCTACGTCTCTGAAAAGGTGACTGGCATTGAAGAAAGGGACGGTCGAGGATGGATAAAAACCGACAAAGGTCGGGAGGTGCCGGCCGATTTGGTGATCATGTCTGTCGGGATCAAACCCAACACGAAACTGGCCCGGGATGCTGGTTTGCACATAGGGCCGAGCGGAGGCATTGCAGTAGACGAATTTATGCAGACGAATGATTCTAACATCTTGGCTGCCGGTGACTGCGTGGAAAGTATGAACATAGTAACCGGAAAACCTACGCTTATCCCCATGGGATCTGCCGCCAACAAGGAAGGACGCGCCGCAGGAGCCAACGCCATGGGGCGACAAATTGCTGTCAAGGGTTTTACGGGCACCGTGATCGTAAAGGTCTTTGACTTGGCTGTCGCGAAAACCGGTCTATCAGAACGGGAGGCCGTTTCTGAAGGTCTTTCACCGCTTGTCACTTATGTACTTTCCGGAGACCATGCCGGATATTACCCCGACGCCAAAGAGCTTCGGATCAAGACCGTTGCCGACAAATCCACCAAGCGTCTTCTCGGGGCTCAAGTCATTGGAGCAAAGGGAGTTGACAAAAGGATCGATGTGATGGCAACGGCCATTTACAATCGCATGGCCTTGGATGATCTTCTGCAACTGGACCTTGCATATGCGCCACCTTATTCTTCTGCCAGAGACCCGGTGATTGTTGCGGGGGCTATTGGGCAGAACTATTATGCAGGAGACTGGATTCCCGTGACACCCGCCGAGCTGCACCAAAAAATGGAAAAAGGAGATAATTTCGTCCTAATAGATGTACGGACCCCGCGGGAGCTGAAAAAGAGGGGAATCATTCCCGGAGCTGTTCATATACCCATTGATGACCTGAGGGATCGGATCAGCGAGCTGGACCCGGAAAAGGAGACAATCCTTTGCTGTGGAGTGGGACTGCGGGCGTATGTGGGAAACCGTCTTCTGGTCATGAAGGGTTTCAAGGATGTAAAGACGCTCACCGGCGGCATTAATAGCTGGACCTATCCGAAGGAACGATACCCGATCTAGTGTCATGTCCCAGCAATTATTTACAAAAGTCACAGCTCACATGATCTGCACGTTTGGTAATTAACGCGTAAAATTCGAAGCACGAAATTCGAAACAATCACCAAAGTTCACATTTTCTAATGTTCTAAAGAGGTTAGTACTGTTTTGGTCATTTGACTTTTGGTCATTCGGATTTGTTTCGTGCTTCGGTATTCGAAATTGCGGCTGACGCCTTGAACAGAAGCGGATTTTCAATATCGTCTCCGTGGGTCTTGTGCGGCCTTGGAAATTATGTAAGTTATTCATGGGACATGATACTACAAGCCATCTCAAAGATGTGGATCAGGGTCCAGGGCCCCGCCTGACGGCGGGACTTCGGATCTATTTATAAGATAAAGGTTCTCAGCAAACGCGGGGCGGTCCGCCGTCGCTTGAAAAGCTATGGCGGGACAAGCGAAAAAACGCAGCATACACGGCAGTATGTGAGCATTTTGAGCCGGCTCGCAACGCCGCCATGGGGACTCAGACCCATTTTTGAGATGGCTTGTAGCCCGCAGAAGAATCTCTTTCCGTCATTCCGTCAGCCCCAAAAGATCGACCAGATGACATTCCAGCCGATCCGGTCCAGCGCCCCAAGAATACACAATTGTACAATATGTTGTGGTCTTGCCTTAAGAGGGTACAATATAAGATAATTGAATATAATTTAATATAAGTTTCTATAATTTGCTTGACAAGTGCGTAATTATGGGATATAAGGGAACCCAACAAAACGGTGGGAAAGAGCATACCGTTGGCATGGCATTTGCATTAACCCGCCATAACACTTTCGGGAACAAATTTATCCGTGATAGCCCGACTATTTTAATTGACAGGAGCTGGAAACAGGTGAATAAGAATCAATTAAAAAAGATTCGCGAGTCGCTTTTGATGAGCAAGGCCGAACTGGCAAGAAAGGCCGGTGTTTCCCCTATCACCATCGACAGGATAGAAAAGGGCATGGATTGCCGGATGGAGACGAAGCGGAAGATCTTATTGGCCCTTGGTTACCAACTCTCGGAAAAAGACAAACTATTCCCCAGGTAAGGAAGCGAAATGGCCTTTTCCAAAAAGGACCAACTCATAGGCTTGGACATCGGTTCTCGAGCGATTAAGGTGGGCGAGGTCCACGATACAAAGAGAGGTCGTATATTGCAGAAGTTCGGCATGGTTGACCTGCCCCAGAATTCCATAGTGGAGGGCCGTATCAAAGAGCCGTCTGTGGTTGCCGATGCGATCAAAGGTCTCATGTCAGATTTAAAAATCACTGAACAGAATGTGGCCACCTCGGTTGCGGGTTATTCCGTCATCATCAAAAGAATTACTGTGGGAAAACAGACAGAAGAAGAGCTGCATGAAAACATTCGGTATGAGGCCGAACAGTACATCCCCTTTGATTTGGCTGATGTTAACATCGATTTTCACATTATTGGAGAAAGTGAACTGAACCCGAATCAGATGAATGTGATGTTGGTCGCAGCCAAGACAGACATCATTAATGAGTATATAGACCTCCTGGACATGGCAGGCCTGCATCCTTGCGTTATCGATATAGACGTCTTTGCCCTGGAGAGGGTCTTTGAAGAGAACTATTTGAATGAAGAAGGAACCGTTGGCCTGATCGATATCGGGGCCAACAAGATGAACATTAATATAGTAAAAGGCTATATGTCTGCTTTCACCCGAGACGTAAATATCGGAGGTGAGCAGATTACCCGCGAGATTGCCACCCGGTTTGATACTTCTTTTGAGGACGCCGAAGGTATAAAGCTGGGCAGGGACAAGGAGAAGGTGCCCGAGGAAGATGTTCGTGAGATCGTTTATTCCGCCATCTCCAGCTGGGGGGCCGAAATAAGGCGCGCCTTTGATTTTTACTATTCCACTGGTTCGGACGAGGACATAGGGCGGATCGTGCTGAGTGGTGGGGCTTCACAGACGGAAGGGTTTTCCGAGCTCCTCTCAGCCGAGACTTCCATCGATGTACAAATGTGTAGCCCTTTCCTGAGCGTCAAAATCAATGAAAAACAGATCGAGGCGGACTATCTCGAAAAAATTGCTCCTCAAGGCGCGATCTGTATGGGCCTGGCATCGAGGAGGGTACACGACAAATGATCCGTGTCAATCTATTGGCGGTTCGAGCCGCACGAAAAAAGGAGAATGTCAGACGGCAGGTATCCATTTTTTTCCTGACCACCTTCTTTGGCATCTGTGCCATGGGTTACTTCTATTTCAGCTTGAACGGAACGATAGGGAAACTAACCGACCAGATATCAAGTGCTCAGCAGGAACTCACGGAGCTCGAGGTCATTAGCCGAAAGGTGAAAGAGATCCAGGATAAGCTCAACAAACTCAATGCGAAGATGGATATCATACAGAAGCTGGATACAAACCGCACCGGATCGGTCCGGATCATGGATGCCCTTACGAGCCTGGTGGTGGCACAAAAGATGTGGCTGACCACCCTGAAAGAGACCGGCGGCATGATGACCCTTAATGGGGTCGCCGTGGATAACAAGACCATTGCTGATTTCATGAGACGCCTTGAAGGATCGCCATATTTTGATCAGATCAATCTTGTTTCTTCCAAACAGGTCGGAATGGGCGAGGGCAGAAAATTCAACGGGTTTAACATTAACTGTCAGGTTTCAGTTTTGAAACCTCCACAATAACCACAAACGCAGCAGGGACAGATGGCAAAACTTTCACTCCCATCCTTTCCGTTTGAAAAAATTGAGGCCATAGGCCGCGTGCAAAGGATTTTGATTTGCGTGGGCCTTTTCTTGGTCTTAGCCGGTAGTTTTTATTATCTGATATACATGCCAAAATCGGCAGAGATCAATGAGTTGAGGGATGAATACGACATGCTTCAAGGTAAGCTTTTTACAGCCAGACAAGCCGCCGAAAACCTCGAACAGTTCGAAAAAGAGTATGGGGAGGCACAGTTAAAGTTCAAGCTTGCCCTTCAGCTCTTGCCGGACAAGAGAGAGATCCCAAGCCTCCTTGAAAGTGTCACAAGGTCGGGCAAGGAATCCGGGCTTGAATTCAAGTTGTTCCAACCCAGCGGAGAAGTGACAAAAGGTTTTTACGCCGAGATTCCTGTCAACATTCAGATATCGGGCGGATATCACAATCTGGCCATGTTTTTTGACAGAGTCGCCAGGCTGTCCCGAATCGTCAATATAATGAATCTTAGCTTGAAGTCTGCAGGTGGAACCGCAGCAATCCTGAATGCCTCATGTGTGGCCAGGACTTACCGATTCCTGGAGGTCGCGCCGGCGGCGGCAGGTGCACAACAATAATGAGGGAAAAAGGCTGATATGACGATGCCATCCACTCCTTGTAAGCTTCTCCTTGCTCTCGGGCTTATGGTCCTTGTCGCAGTGGGGTGCGGGGAGCAGCAAGAGGCCACGCCACCTGCAAAACCTAAGGTGGTGCGAAAAAAGATTGAGGCCCCCAAGCCTCCCGCTGTCCAGGCAGTAAAACCTAGCGATCAGGAACCGACAGAACCTGTCACTGCAGAGAAGCCTCCCGTGGAAGTGGCCAAGGTTGAGGCAGTACCAGCGACCCCCGAAGCTGAAGTAGATAAAGAGCCGTCCCCCGAAGACATTATAAAGAAGGTGGCCTTTGTTTACGACCCCAAGGGAAAGATGGATCCATTTAGATCCGTTTTCGTGGCCCAGCGACGAGGGCGAGAGGGAGGCAGGGTCAGGATAGATGCAGATGAACGCCGAAGAAATATTCCCCTCACTCCGCTTCAAAAGGTCGCCGTCAGTCAACTTAAAGTGGTCGGCATCATTATGGTCCCCACTGGAAACAAAGCCCTGGTTCAGGACCCTGAAGGCAAGGGATATGTGATTACCAAGGGAACCTACCTTGGTTCGAATTTTGGGCAAGTGACAATAATACTAAGGGACAGAATTGTTGTTGAAGAAGAGGTTGAGGATTTTTTTACCGGTCAAATGAAACTCCAAACTGTGGATTTAATGTTACAGAAGAAATCTGGGGTATAAAATGAACTGCTTGATAAAAACATGTCGGGGTAATTATTGGCTCCTATTGCCGTTGATACTCCTGTTGGTGACAACAGGGTGTGCCACCACCAAGCCAGGAGAGGCTGAAGCAGAATCTGCTGCCTCGGAGAGCGTGATTCACGAGATCACGGTCAGCGAGGAACAAACCGCAGTTTTCGTTACCGTGAAAGGTAGCCAGCCCCTGTCCTACTCCGCAATCAAGCACCTTTTTCCGCTTGGCGTGGTCCTCTATTTCCCGGGCACGTCTTTAGAAGGGATTCAGGAGACTTATGCCCCTGAGAGCAGGATGATCAACAGCATTGTTGCCTCTCAACGGACAGAGGAAGAAGGGTCTTCCAGGATCCAGATCAACTTGAATGATGATGTTCAATACGAGGTCAGCCAGGAGGGAAATGATCTGCTGGTTCAGTTCACAAAACCAACAGCAGAGGAGCCGGCAGCTGGGGTGAGCGCAACAGCAGCCCTTGCAGAGACCAGCAAGCCGGAAGCAGCCCTTGCAGAGACCGGTGATCCAGCCAGCACAGAACCGGAAGAAGAGCCGGCAGCTGTTGCAGCAGAAGATTTGGCAACAGGAGGAGAGCCGGCACTGGTAAAACGGGTCGACTTCCTAATGATGGAACAGGGCAAATCCCGCGTTATTGTGCAGACCACCAGGAAGGTCATGTACGAGACACTGAGGCCCTCACCCAAGCGGGTCCTTTTGAAGCTCTTTAATGCAAAAATCCCCAGATTTGAAAAACGCCCTCTCATCACCACACGATTCAAAAGCGCGGTTGATCGGGTTGTGCCGGTGCAAACGGCACAGATGGGAGACATAGCCCTTATAGCCATCGAACTCCGTGAGGAGGTCCCTTACAGAGTCGAGCAGCAAGATACCGGCTTTTTTGTCGACTTTGAGCCTTCCACGGTGGCGCCCAGACCCATGGCGGATGCGGCGATGCCCAAATGGCAGCAGGTGATGAGAGAGACCGAGGCAGTGCTCACAGAAGCGGCCGCAGCACCGTCCGAAGAGGTTGTCTCGGGCGAGACGGGGAAGGTCTACACAGGACAGAAGATATCGCTCGATTTCCAGGATGCCGACATTCGCAATGTCTTTCGTATCCTGCACGAGATTAGCGGGAAGAATTTTATCATAGGGAGCGATGTCAAAGGAAAGGTAACCTTAAAGCTTGATCAGGTCCCCTGGGATCAAGTCCTGGATCTGGTCACGAGGATGAACAAGCTGGGAGTCTCTGTGGAGGGCAATATAGTACGTATCGCCCCGCATGCCGTAATTGAGGCGGAAAAAGCGGCTGAGAGGAAAACCAAGCAAGCGGAGCAGGAGGCAGCCCCATTAGTCACAGAATATATTCCCATCAACTACGCCACAGCAAGCGCCGTTCAAGCTCACCTAAACGAGGTCAAGACTGACCGGGGAAGGGTCACTGTTGATGAACGGACCAACATGATTATCATGACAGACGTCCAGGACGCCATACAGCGCGCCGGCGAGGTCATCAAAAAGCTCGACGTAGTCACAAGGCAGGTCATAATTGAGGCACGGATTGTGGAAGCACGCGCAGATTTCAGTCGGGAATTCGGGATCCAGTGGGGTTTCAACCAGTTAACGCCTGACGGCCGCGATCCTGAAGGCGGCTACTCGTTCTCCGGTGGATTAGCAAATAACATGGCAGTGAATCTGCCCGCTGCGTCGGCGACAGGCGCTTTAGACTTTATGTTCGCCAGACTGGGTGGTGGTTCAACACAATTTAAGATTGATGCAAGCCTCCAGGCCATGGAATCGCGAGGAGTCGGAAAAATCATATCGTCTCCAAAGGTTCTCACCCTGGATAACAAGGCAGCCATTATCAAGCAGGGCACACAGATCCCGTATCAGACTTCGGACGAAGGGACCGTCGCCGTTACATTCCAGGACGCTGTCTTATCACTCGAAGTCACCCCGCACATTACGATGGATAACCGTATTTCCATGCTTGTCAATATCACAAAAGATGCGCCCGACACCGGTATTTCCGTTCTGGGTCAACCTGCGATTAGCAAGAAAGAAGTAACCACGGAACTTCTGGTCAACAATGGCGATACCGTCGTGATCGGGGGAATCATTGCGGAAGACGAAGGGACGTCAGAGAGTAGCATCCCGGGACTCGGGAAAATACCTGTCCTGGGATGGCTTTTCAAGAACCGACTCAAGACGGATTCAAGGAAGGAGTTACTGGTCTTTATTACGCCAACGATCGTAGACCTTGAAGAGGTAAGCCTTAAATGAAAAAAGAATATCTTCGGTACGGGCTGGTATTTATACTGGTCATTTGCCTCTCTGGTCTCCTTACACCATAAATAGAGCGGGGGCTTTGCTGCCCGACCACACGAGGAACTTAGATGTCCCATAGAATAATCTTCTTCTGTATCTGTATCTGGGTTGGCTTGTTTTGCCTGAACAACGCTCATGCCCAGGAGTCCGGGGGCGAGCCCGTTAAACTGGAGTCAGGCCTCTACTACACCATCGTAAAGGGTGATACCCTCTGGGACCTCTCCGAGCATTTCTATGATTCCCCTTGGGTCTGGCCGAACCTGTGGGAACAGAATAAGGAGGTCCCCATCCCAAACCCCCACTGGATTTACCCCGGCCAGCAGGTCCGTGTCTTTAGCCGCGAAGAACTGCAAAGGATGGCTGCCCCTGTCAAAGAACCAGAACCGGAAGTAGCCCCACCGCCGGAACCCTCATTTTACTTCTACGCCCCTATCGACAGGGTAGGGTTTGTCAGGGAGCCTGTAAGTCCCTCCGGCGCGATCTTCAAGGTGAAGGACGATAAGGGGCTGATTAGTCAAATGGATCTGGTTTACGTACAGCCTGAAGACTGCAATTTCAAGGTAGGGGATCGTTTTACCGTGTTTCGAACGCTGGAGTCTCTGAAGGATCCGGATACCCGCAAGTCCGCTGGCATCCAGCACTATATTGTGGGTCTGGTTGAGATTTCGGATGTGCAGCCGAAATTCTCTGTGGGCCGGATTCTTGAATCGTACCGGGAGATCAAACGGGATGACCTTTTGATGCCTTATGAGCCACGATCACCCAATGTTTTGCTCACCAAAGGCAAAGAGGGGTTTGAAGGGAAGATCCTTGCAGCGGAGGAACGTCAGACCGTCTTGGGTGACCACGAGACCGCCTTTATCAACAAGGGGCGAAATGACGGCGTCGAGGTTGGTCAGTTATACAGCGTTTACTATCAGGAGACGGAACGTGTTGGTGGAGAAGAGGTCCCTCTGACGCCGGTCAATTACGGGAAGATTCTTGTCCTTCTCACCGAGGAGAACACGGCCACGGCCGTTGTCACCTACTCCGAAAGGTCGATCGAACCCGGCGCAACAGTCCATACTTTGTCCCCCTAAAAGTTTGAAGTGCCTCAAGTGATCTGGAGTGCCTAAAAGCTTCCTCGACCCACAAACCTGCCAACAAAGATTCCTGAACCGCTCAATCCTCTGATGTCTTCTGTTGTAGAGTGAAGTTCCCCGCCCTTCCTGGCGAGGCATCCTAATTCTTGTCGTAACGATCTCCTCCCCCTTGATGGGCATAAGCGCTAACTTAAAATCCCCCCTTTGAAAAAGGGGGGTAGGGGGGATTTCTTAAATTCAGCTATTCCGCCATAGCCCGAAAGATTACCTCCACCACCGCATTGGTTTCCTGTAATACTTGCCTGCTATTAAAACGCAGCACTCGAAGACCGAGACTCCCCAAATATGCGTCACGACGTTTATCTTTGCTGGCATGATCCCCTTGCACATGTTGTGACCCATCCACCTCAATAACCAATTTCGTTTTTGGTGCGAAAAAATCCACGATGTAATCCCCAATTGGCTTTTGACGGTAAAACTGCACACCCAAGAGCTGTTTGCCACGCAGGCGTGACCACAGTATCCGCTCAGTGTCGGTCATGTTGTTACGCAATCGACGTGCGTTGTGTTTTAGACTGCGGTCGTATGGAAGCATCGTTCAACCCCACCCTTCCTGGCGGGGCATCCTGGCATGCTTTCGTAAAGTGGCGTTACCTTACCTTCCCAATTTGCTGATCTCATCCAAAGCCGCGTCGGCGAACGGCGAATCAGGTGCGATCTCCACCACCTTTTTGAATGCGGAAAGGGCCTTTTCCCTGTTATACGTTTCAGCTCGGGCACGTCCGAGATCATAATAGGCAGCGGCAAAGTTCGGGGCATTTTTAACAGCCTTTTCCAGCGACGAAATACCCGCTTTATAGTCTCCCATGGCCAAATAAGTGAGCCCCAATCCCCTGTGAGCCCGAGCATAACGGCGCTCTTTCTGAAGCGCTTCCTTATAAGCTTCAATTGAACTCGTATAATCCTTCTTTCCACGGTATGCCTCACCAAGATTATTCAGGGCAAAATGCGGCGTTGCATAGAGCAATTCTCCGAGGGCCCTATTGAAACTCTCAATGGCCTTGTCCCACTGCTCCATTTTCAGATAGACCGTCCCCATGTTGTTCCAGGCCCCTGCAAAATCGGGCTTTAGGGCTACGGTTTTCTTGAAATGCCGGAGAGCGAGATCCGGCTTCCCTTTTTCTGAATACGCCAGTCCCAGAGCATTTTGCAGATGGTAATCCTGCTTGTACAGGGCTTCCGCCTTCAAGAGTTCTCTGAGCGCTGCCGTAGCATTTCCTTGGGCAAGGTAGCTTTCGCCAAGACGCGTGCATGCCTCGGCCTGCTTTTTGCGGTCGGCCGTGTTCGTTACGCAGGACACCAGACATAATGTCAGACACAAAGAGAGTACTAACCAGGGGAATCGCTTCAGCATGACAGCCTCCTCCTCATTGATTCATCAAAAGGACGTTCAAACACGAAATAGGTGGTTTGAAATTCGCTTCTATTCAAGGCGTGAGCCGCAAATCCGGCACGGAGTGAAGCCTGCGCCAACCACGAAATCCGAAAACAATATCGAATGACAAAAATTCAAAGCTGAAAAACAATATGACATTCTACGATGTTATATCACGGTTGAAACCACCGCCATAGTTTAAAACATTTGGACATTTGAAATTCGGATTTGTCTGCGGCTCACGCCTTGAGAACAGTACGTATTAGCGCAAGCTTCACTTCGTGCCGATATTCGAGCTTCGAATTTAATAAGATGCAATTCAGCGTTCTGGAACATTCATGGCCCGATTTATGGACGGAGACAAACGACCGCTGATCCTCAAAACCTTGATCTTTCTCTCACTCAGGAAATTGCATGCCTTCGGGGAAAGCGGTGCCGGGGTCAGCAATGTCCTGCTTCCAGCCGCACGGGATGTTAGGAGGCCCGGAACGGTCAGGGAAGTGGTCTTAAATACACTCCGGTTTGCGCCGAAAAAAACGGGGTCTTCAGTCCAGGCTGTGCCAGCTGTCTTTAAAAGCTTCCGGGCAATACTCAGGGCTTCATCCCCAGGTCTGATCGACAGGACCTTCAACCCGCTCGCCTCAATGGCCGATTTTGTATCACCGTAAAACGTGCCAAAGTCGACCACTGCATCCAGCCCTTTACCGTTAATCAGATCGGTGACAGTCTTGACCTGTGAACCGGCGTATTTAAAGGATAGCGGCACACGCGGGTTATACGAATAGCCCAATGCCTTTGACAATGCGGCAACAAAGGCCTCCTGCTTTGAAGCATCTATGGTCATCGCCGGGGACTCCGCTGATTCGCTTCCCCGATCTTCCGGGGCTCCCTCGTGACCACCTCCCTCGGGCAACAGATCAGAAACCCGAATGTTCCTTTCAGCCAAGTAATCCCGGAGTGCAGCCGAGGTGCGCTCCCCAGCGTCGGAAATCAAGGTGATGCAGTCGTATCCTTTTGAACGCTGTTCATTCCTGTCCTGAACGAGGATCCAATCGCCTCTCAGCGTCACCTGGATGCCGTCTTCAGAGATCGGCATCTTTATGGTCTGCCGGACCTCTTCCCCATATATAGTACGAAAGATCCTGTTCAGCAACGTTCGCCTTGACTCCCCCCGCTCTGTACGAACAATCGTGAGAGATCGCCAGGAAGAGCGTATCGCATTTTCCGCTTCTTTTGAGAGCCCGTTCCCCCTGTCCAGAAGGAGGCGTCGTCCACCAGCAAGCTCTATGACAGGAAAGACCGAAAGGTCCAGCTTGAAATCACCCTTCTCCTTTAATGGAAAGAAATAGTGCCCGGATTCAATGAATGTGCCTCCCAATCCCTTTGCCCCTATAGATATTGCCGACGACTGGGGGAATCTGCGCGCAGGACTCCGAGACGATGGTCTGACACCCCTGCCCCCGGCAGAAGGGGGGGCAAACCGGGCGATTTCACGCGGACTTCCTGAAGCGATTTCAGGGATGCGAATCTTCTGCCCGGGATATATCCTGTCCAGGTTCGTAAGGCCGGGGTTGACCTGCTTCACGGCCTGAAAATACCCTTCGGGGATTTGGTCTTCACTCAACCCATGGTGCCTCGCCACGATCTTGGCTATATACTCACCCGGCTGAACAGTGTACGCACTATAAAGGATATCGGGGAGGAAGGGAATTGTAACCAAGCGGTCATCCGCACCTGCTGCCCCTTCTTGGGACTCCGTCCTCTTTAAAGGGATCAGAATCTGCTGGCCGGGGTAGATCTTATCTACGTTTCCGACATGCGAATTCAGTCTCTTCAGGAGGGCGGTGAACCAGGCAAGGTCCCATTCGACAACGTGCCCTCTCCGACGCAACAGCCCCCAGACGCAATCATCTTTTTGCACGGTGTAGGGGTCGCACAAGACATCCCAATGCTTGTACTTCTTGACCACATACGTCTTATAAGGCGTTGCCCCCCAAGCACTACAACACCACAAAACGGCGAGGAATAGAAGGAAAGGCGTGGCCGGCCATACGGGTATACTTAATCTCATCTTCAGAGAATCTCCTGGCAAGGATAGCCACTCCTTTTTGGGGGATTGATGGGCATTCTATTTCACACTGAGACGCTCCGGCCAAGAAGAGAAACCGGGCCCGGCTTTCGGCTGGGGTTATGGCAATTAGACTTATTTCGGGGCACCCAGTACCTCATTCCTGATTCTGGCATTGTGAGATTCAGTATCCTTATCAAATGCTTCCTTTCTCTTTTTGTAGTCCTTAACCTGAGCATTATAGTTTTGAAGTCTCTCAGCAAGTTTTTCGCGTGCGCTTCGTGACAAGGGCTCATTCGCAATCCTGTCTATATCCTGCTTCTCTTCCCTTAGAGTTTCGTATTCTTTTTGGATCTTGACTTCTTCCTCTCTCAGTCTCTCCCGCAGTCCTTTCTCCTCTTCTCGCCTAGAATGGAAAACTTCAACGTCTTTCAGAAACGCCTCGCTTCTCTTTTCGTAATCTTCAATCAGTTTGTTGTGTTCCCCGATCTTTTCGTTCAGTTCTTTGCGAGCAGCTGGTCCCAAAGGCTTCTTTGCTCCTTCACTCAGCTCCTCCTGCCCCTCCACAAGAACCCTGAATTCCTTCAGTAGCCCCAGCCTCGTCTCTTCCAAGTCCTGAGCCCGGGGGCCTTCCTTGGCTTCGCCGGGAAGGATCTCTTTTTCAGGGGGCGGGGCTACCTCTTTAAGAACCTCATCACGGCTTTCGACATAATCTGCCTCTCTTTCGACCTTCTTCTCTGGTGTCAGATCCTCATCAGGCAGGGTATTTTCATACACACCGAACCGCTCGTCCGCGTCAGGTTCAGCCTTTTCATACACACCGGGCCGCTGCCCCACAGGAACTTTGCTGAGGTCATCCGTGAAGAGGACTCTTCCTTCTTCGTCTACGTACTTGTAAAGCTCTGCTGACGCCGGCATAACCATTAATGCCAACACGAGAACTACGACCAAGTTTCTAAACCTCATGACTACTGCCCTCCCATGAAACTACTTGGTGCGTGAACGAAAAGTCATATTCAGGCAAAATCCGA
The DNA here is from genome assembly GCA_030145395.1 of Desulfobacteria bacterium. Taxonomy (GTDB): domain Bacteria; phylum Desulfobacterota; class Desulfobacteria; order Desulfobacterales. Next base: position 5,438 of record JAQYVR010000087.1, on the reverse strand, counting down.
ATATCGAAATTCGAATACCGAAACAAATTCGAATACCGAATGACCAAATGACCAAAACTAATACATTGAAAATTCCATGTTTTTGTCATTGGAGCATTTCTATTTCTGTCATTGTTTCGGATTTCGATATTCGGATGTCGAATTTCTGACCGAAAAAACAGAGGTTTTCGGTCAAAGACTACTCAGGTATTGCAAGGCCTTGCCCCCATGTGGGCCTTACAGAACAAAAGAGCCCGACGATGACAAAGATAATCGAGGAGACATTTGCATAACTCCTTGGAACGCCCCTCATGAGCTTTTACGGCACCCAAAGATGGGCAAAAAAGTCATGTAACCAAGCCGTCGGGGTATTTTTCCTCCAAACCTGCGGATCCGGCGGAATGAATCAACAGCAGCAAAATCGCGCACTGTTTGAATGCATCTCAATCTTTACCACAGGATTTCATCGTTTTTCGGTTACACGTGCCACTTCCTGGAAGGTGGTTATGCCTTTGAGCATCTTGCTGATAGCGTTTGTTCGCAAAGGAATCATGCCCGACTCCAGGGCCTTTTTCCTCGCGGTGACGATGTCCAGTTCTTCAGATTGCGCAATAACCCCCTTCATACCCTCGTCTATTTCCATCACTTCAAAGACACCCGTGCGCCCGAGAAACCCGGTGCCCCTGCACTTGAGGCAACCCTCTCCCCGCTTGAGCTTGACGGATCCTTCACCCTCTTCATGAGCACCGAGGGCCTTGAGCACCGAGGCATCCACCTCCATGGTGCTGACACAAAAAGGGCAAATCTTACGCAACAGTCGCTGGGCCACAACCCCGATCAGGGACTCTACAACCAGGAAGGGCTTGACGCCCAGGTTGATCAGACGGGTAACGGTGGACGGCGCATCATTGGTATGCAGTGTGCTCAAGACCAGATGACCGGTGAGTGCGGCCTGAACCGCATTCTCCGCTGTCTCCTGATCCCGTATCTCGCCGATCATAATGATGTCGGGATCCTGTCTGAGGATATTTCTCAAAATCGAGCCGAAGGTAATGCCGATGACAGGCTGGATCGCGATCTGGTTGAAGTCTTCCCGGATCATTTCAATGGGATCTTCCACCGTCGTAATATTCGTCTTGGAGTTGGCCAGATGTGCCATTGAGGAATAGAGTGTAGTTGACTTGCCGCTTCCCGTAGGGCCTGTGACCAGAATGATACCGTTGGGCTTCTTCAAGAACTGGTGATACATGATCAGATTTCCCGAGGAAAAACCCAGGTCTTCAAGGTCCTGAAACAGGATGGTCGGATCCAGGATCCTCATCACCACCTTCTCGCCAAAGGCCACGGGCACGGTTGAAACCCGTATCTCCGCATCCTCGCGTTGATGGGCCAACTTCATCCTCCCGTCCTGGGGGCGGCGTTTTTCGGCAATGTCAAGCCTTGACAAGGTCTTGATGCGGGAGGTCATGGCAGGATGAACCGCTTTCGGTAGTTTGTAAATGGTGTGAAGCACACCGTCTATTCTGAAACGTATGAGGACGTGGTCCCGCTTTGGCTCAATATGAATGTCGCTGGCACGCTGGTCAAAGGCGTAATGAAAGAGATATTCAACCGCATTCTTGACATGCGTATCCGTAGATTGGATCTCACTTATCGATTTCAGGCGCGTATATTGTTCAAGGTTTCCCAAGTCCACGGCTGGTTGCGACAGCTGGGTCTCTGCGGCTACAATGGAGGACTTGAATCCAAAAAACTCGCGGATGATCTTCAGGATGTCGGTCTTGGTTCCCATGGCTGGCGTCACTTCCAGGGTTGTGACGCGCTGCAAGTCTTCCAGCACACCCGCATCCGTGGGGTTGTACATCACTACTTCGAGCTTGCCATCGGTGATGCCGACCGGCACCACCAGGTGCTTCAGCGCAAAAAGGCGGGGGATGGTCTTTGTGACCACATCCAGATCGAGTTGAAGGGGATCTATCTTCTTGTATGGAACTTTCAGGTGCTTGGTAAGGGCCTGTACAATCCGCTCCTCGTCAATGGCCCCTGTTTTCTTGCCTGATAAGGAAATTTGCAGAGACACAACCACGTCAACCATGGTTATGGGGTGTTCTATATCCTGTCCCGGCAAGCCGCTGGCCTTGACCTTTTCAATCTGGGTGAGCTTGCGCCTCTGTTCCGGGGCCTTTGAGACAATGGACTTGCACTGTTTGTCCGTTAAGAGGCCTTCACGGGTAAGAATTTCCAGGATTTTTTCGTCAGGGATAGAGGACATATTCCCCAATTATCTAGCACAGGAGAGCCCTGTGGGGAAAGGAAAAAGAGTTGAGGCCTCCGACTATGCAAGCCGGAGGCCCTCGATAGGGAGCCAGGATACGGGAAGTCTGCTTATGCGATCAGTCGCTCTCTTGAAGCCAAAAAAGCGGTTTGCTCTTATATGCCTCAGGTAGATTTATCTCGTTTATTATTTCAATCTCTCCGGTACTGGACTGAACAAAGGCCTTGACACCTTCTTCCTCGCCCACATGAAGGCTCGGGGTTGCAGCGATACCCGCGCCAAGGGACATTGACCTCTTTATCTCTTTCCGGGTATCACCCCCCACCGTGATGGTATCATCACCATATCCGATGATGGGTTCATAAAAGGCCGTGCCGGTCGTATAGAACAGGGCATAGAGAAAACTCTCCCCTTCGAAAGCGCATGCGTCGTTGTCAGGCTCAAAGGTTGTAAAAGTGGTAATCCCGCCAAGGATGGTCGGCTTGCTCACGGAGCGCTCGCCGCTGTTAATATGCAGAATCCAGCCGTCATAGTGCTTCGGGACATCAGGGTCAATTCCGGTCTGTAGGATATCAATCACAAGGTTATCAAATGTTATGTCAGGAGGCTCCGTATATGAAAGATCGCCGTTTCTGTCAATAAGACCACCTTCAAAAACCTTATAATCGGTTACGTTCAGGAGGTTGCCTTCGGGAACGGTATCGGCTGACGGGCATGCAGGATCGCAGAAAGCAGTAATGGTCAAGTCTGTTATGTCGCCATCTCCGTCACAATCATCCCAGTCAATTGGTTCTTTTACGCCGACCAGGCTCTGAACGTTATTACCTGCCTTGTCGATCTCATGATAAAACTTTCCTGTTCCAAAGTAGATCCACAGCCTGCCGTCCTGGTCCTGCGATGCTGACGGCGCAGCTGTGATCGGTTTTGTGCTGCCCAGTGAGACGAGAGCGGCGCGCGTTCCTGCCCAGTTTCCGCCCGTGCAGCCTACCCTCCACATCGTCCCCTGGGAATCCCCTATGTAGAAAACATCTGGTGAGTAGGTGCAGACCCCACCGGCGCACTGCGAAGCATCGATGTCGACATCCACGGACATAACGTCTGCCATAGCTGAATTAACTCCCCAGTTGGTTCCAATGGGCGAATTGTTCGGCTGTGTACCTGTCAGGAGCTTGAGCACGTAAGTTCTTCCCCGTTGGGTGCTCGTTCCGTTATAGTCTGTGGGCCCGGAACCAAATGCGATCCACCAGTCATTGGCAGCGTGATCCACGTGAACAATCCCGGGATACGAGGTCGTAAAAGCGAGATTCGAATCCGTGAACTCCCAAAGCAAGGTAGGAGGCTCCTCCGGGTTGGTAATATCGAGGGCAAAATAGGATGACGAGAAGGTTCGGGTCTCGCCTGCCTCTATCGCCGAGTCACCGTCCCAGTCGTAGTCCACGTCCACTTCGCTCAGCGTCATTGATCCGCCCCCGAAGCGCATGCCACCAATCAGCACTGTGCCCCAGCCGCCAGGATGGTCAGCATCATCCGCAAAGATCTTCACATCGATCACCCTGGGCTTCTGATCTATATAGTAGACATGTTCGTAGTTCGTATCCTTCAGCCATCGGAGGTGGGGCAAGATGTTAAAGGGAATGAACGCCCAGAGTTCTTCTCCAAGGGCCGGTATTGCGGCGCTGTAAGAAGGGGTGCCGGCACCGACACCAAATGTTGAAGTGGTTGAATCGAAAAAACCCGCATTGAAAGCGTGCAGCATGCCGTCATTCGCCCCCACGTAAAGAACATGGCGTCTATTCATGTAATGGGTCTTAAAGGCCTTATAGCTGGTGTCGCTATATAGGAACTCATACTTTTCCGCGGGTTTTGATATCAGGGTGGGAGTAGAATATATGATGTCGCCCAGTTTCCACACCCTGTCTGTGCCATCCACATCAATGGTCCGGCTCCGATAGCCGGCCTGGTCTGTGCCGCGCATCCAGTTGATCAACTTTGCTGTCTCCGTGGTGGCGCCGCTGGCTTCTACTGCCAGGTACGGCCGCAGGTCGGCTGCCGCGGTGTCAGCAAATGTTATGTATTCATTGTCATCTATTTCATCACCACCGCCAGCATCTACGACACCGTCTTCGTCTTTATCAATCCACGTATAAATGTCACGGGTGGCCGCCGTTCTTACGGCAAGTTTCTTGCCGGCCTCCCACAGATACTTTATCTCGTTTATCTCAACTATTGTGGGCGGGCCGTCCCCCACTCCATCGCCGTTGGGATCTGCGTATATGTTCGCCTTGGTGCGGCCTGCACTCGGGTCAAAGAAAAGGACGACTAACTTGTCTATCGTCACATCGAGTGTGGCATTCGCGTCAGTATCTTCTCTCATGTGTCCATATTGATCCACAAACAAGGCGTGAAGCTTCCCTATCCACTCGATCTCGGTGCCTTCAGAATCCTCATAGGTCACATAAAAGACCGCCTGATAAACCGCCCCTTCGCCCCTTCGGGCAGCAGATACGACTGAGGCAGCAGTTCCGGAAGACGCACCGCCGACAATCGCCTCAAAAGCTTCCCTTAGCTTGGCTTCCAACTCAGCAAGATTCGTCGCCTGATAGAGCGAAACCACGGCTGCCGGATCAGGCACACCCTTTCCGTAGTCAGCAGCATTTTCCATCAGAATCTCCGGGCTGCACTCATCACCACTACCGGTTGAACGCATAGAGCCTGCAACAACTATGTACGTGGAAATATTCTGTTTGTCCTTACCATTGACCTGTCTGTTGCCTGCAAGATAAAGGCTGTCGATGGTCCCCTGCTTGGCGTACCAGGTAAGATCATCCAGAAGCGGACTGCCGTCCAGAGAGCCACATGTAGCAGGATCGGCGTCCCCGTCGTTCTGGCCCGCGACGCCCGTAAGAACGCTTACTGCAGCGGCCCGGTCCGCGGTTGAAGCGCCGTCTGTTATAATCAGGACGTTGTTGGCCTGACACCACTCGGTGACCGGATCACTGCCGGCGGCCACGGAAAAATCGAGCAGGTCCAGCCTGCGAGCGTCGTTCTGTGTGTAATAGCCTATGGCGTTGTACATGGCCTCGGCTATGGGGGTCCATGAGTCGGCATCTATATCGTTTATGCCAGAGACTAAAGCAGCTGTGTGGGGGTCGTTGGGGAGAGCCGCAAGATTAATTGGGGTAGC
>JAQYVR010000021.1 GCA_030145395.1 Desulfobacteria bacterium | reverse complement strand
GGACGGATCATTTTGGCTGGTGGACTCAACCCGGACAATGTTGCTGCTGCTGTCACCGCAGTATGGCCTTGTGCCGTTGATGCCAGCAGCGGCCTGGAGCAGAAACCAGGTGTAAAAGATCACGAGAAGATGGCCCTGTTCATCCAAGCAGTTCGCCACACGGTAAGATAATATAGCTTGAACATGCATGATTTGGAGCCTGTTGAGACGGGTTTGGATTTTTGTCATTAGATATTCTAATTTGTTTCGAGCTTCGATATTCGGATTTCGAATTTATTTGAAAAACTATCCAAACCAGCTAATTCACGGAATTTTTGAAAACCGCAACTTATTAGCGTGCACACTGTGAGGAGTTGTTATGGAAAGATCAGGATATCACGGGCGTTTCGGAGGGATGTTCATCCCGGAAATCCTCGTTGCCACCTTTGAGGAGTTAAAGACCGCCTTTGAAGAGGTCAAGAAGGATCCTTCCTTCTGGAAGGTATACCAAGACCTCATGTCTACCTATTCTTGCCGGCCGACTCCCTTGACGTATTCGGAGAACCTAAGCCGCCATTTCAAAGGGCCGCATTTCTATATCAAGAGGGAGGATTTGAATCATACCGGCGCCCATAAGCTAAACAATGTTATGGGGCAGGGACTTGTTGTTCAAAGAATGGGCAAAAGCCGGGTCATTGCGGAGACAGGAGCAGGTCAACACGGGGTGGCAACCGCTACAATGGCTGCCAAATTCGGCTTTGAGTGTACGATCTATATGGGAGAGGTCGACGTGGCCCGCCAGAGGCCCAATGTCTTTTGGATGGAACAGTTGGGAGCTACCGTGATTCCGGTCAAAGACGGGGCCCGGACGTTGAAAGATGCCATCAATGAGGCGCTGCGAGACTGGGCGGCCAATATGGATACCACTCACTATGTGCTTGGAACTGTATGCGGCCCTCACCCCTTCCCGGAAATGGTTGCATATTTTCAATCGATTATAGGAACGGAAGCGAAGGAACAGATACTCGACAAAGTCGGTCGGCTGCCCAGCCGGGTGTATGCCTGTGTGGGCGGAGGATCGAACGCTCTCGGCATCTTCCAGGGCTTTCTTGACGACTCTGAAGTGGAACTGGTCGGTGTTGAAGCCGGGGGCGAGGGCTTGAAGTCCGGAAAACACGCATCGCGCTTAGCTTCGGAGGATGCCAGTGTGGGAGTAGCCCAGGGATATAAGACCTATTTTTTGCAGGATGACGACGGGCAGATGCTGGAAACACATAGTGTGGCAGCAGGCCTGGACTACATAGGGGTGTCGCCCATACTGTCGGCCTATCACGAAGAGGGTCGGGTGCGCTTTGAAGCAACTACAAATGAAGAGGTCCTGGAAGCCACCCGGCTGACAATGAGAAAGGAGGGGATTATTCCGGCCCTCGAATCTGCCCATGCATTGGCGTGCACATTCAGGGAGGCCCCTCAGATGTCAGGCGATGATGTCGTACTAGTCAACCTGTCGGGTCGCGGTGATAAAGACATCTTTACTATTGCGGACGCACTTGGGGATGAGAGCTGGAAACAGTTCATTGCTACCAAAGCGGAGGCATACAGTGCTTGAGGAATATATCAGGAAACGGGCAGAGGAAAAAGGCATCTTGATGATGGCCCACGTGGTGGTGGGTTATCCTAGTTTGGAAGAGAGTTTTGAGCTAGTCAAAGCGATAGTCGCCGCTGGTGTGGATTTGATGGAGCTGCAAATTCCTTTTTCGGAACCGATTGCAGACGGCCCTCTGATTCTAAAAGCGAATCAGTCAGCACTGGCTGCGGGTGTGAAAGTGGATGATTGTTTCGAGTTTGCCCACCGGGTCACCCAGACGTTCGATATCCCGTTCCTTTTCATGACCTACTACAACATCGTGTTCAAGCGGGGTGAAGAGCGCTTCTTTGCTGAGGCTAAAGAAGCGGGGATCGAGGGCGCGATTGTACCCGACATACCCCCCGAGGAAGGAGATGGCTACTTGGCGGCCACCGCGGCTCATGACATTGACCCCATTCTCATCTTTTCGCCCACAACCACGCCTGATCGTTTGTCCTACCTCGCAAACTTTGGCCGCGGTTTTTTCTACTGCGTCGCGCGCAAAGGGATCACCGGCGCCAAGACCACGTTCTCGTCAGAATTGGAGGAATTTCTCGGACGGTGCAGGGGGGTGACTGACCTGCCTCTTGCGTTGGGGTTTGGTGTTAGTCAGAAAGAAGATGTGGACTTTCTAAAGGGCAAAGTAGAGATCGCGGTGATCGGAAGCCAGGCGCTACGGATATTGAATGATAGCGGTATCGAGGCAGTGGGAGATTTTTTTCGCGGACTTCGATAATTTCCATCCATACATGCCCCTTTTCACCCACCCCCTTCCATGCCGATGTTGACCATACCTTATTTCTTTTCCTTCGTTATACTAGATATTTTTTCTAGGATCTTCTCCAAGTTTTCCAATTCTCTCCCGTATTCAGCCCAATTCCCTTGGCGCAAGTAATCTTTGGCTTTATTATAGTGTTCCAGCGCCAACACTCCCAGATTAGAAGTATCCCGGGTTTCAGGAATAGATGGGGAAACCGATTGTTTTGCAGATATTTGCACATCCAACACACTGTTTAAGGCCTTATCAAGGCGTTCCTCCATAATCACGCGATTGCTAAAAGCGACAATGACTCTTTTTAATTCCGGTAAGGCAGCGCCCCTTGATTTGTCCTGTTGTGAAGAAACTGGCACACTTCCTCTCCGGGGTTGTGCAGAACCCCTGGGTTGAGGTGTTTGTGCAGAGGCCGATGCGCTTTCTTCCTGTTTTGCTTCCAAGTAAACCGGCTCCACATAGATAAATGTATCACCGATGGGAATGGCTAAAAGATTGCCCCTGATGACCCTGGAACCTCTCTGACCCCATAAGCTCAATTCCCGGGAGATATCCGTTTGCTGATCCACCCTGGCTTCAATCTGCATCGGTCCATAGACCAGTTTTTCCTTGGGTAATTTGTAGACCAACAGATTCCCGTAGTTGGGCAGGTCACTTCTGGCCGCCAGCCAGCCAATCATATTATCCTTCTTCGAAGGGGTGAAAGGGATCATCAGGAGAAACTCCTCCTTTTCCCCTTCGGGAAGTTTTATGATGATATAGTAAGGTTCCATTTCTTGTCGGCTATCACCATACAACTCATCAGGAATCTGCCAGAGGTCTTCCTGGTTATAGAAGACCTGGACATCTTCCATGTGATATTTAGTGTATGCATCCACCTGGATTCTAAAGAGGTCCATAGGGTAACGGATGTGCTTTTTCAGGTCAGCAGGCATTTCATTGAAAGGCTTAAATAGATCAGGGAATATACTCGAATAGGTTTTAGCAATAGGATCTTTTTCATCAATAACGTAGAAAACCACATCCCCGTTATAGGCATCAATAGTTACCTTGACTGAATTCCGGATGTAGCTCACTCCTTTATTTCTAAAATGGCCGTAAGATCGCTGAGAATAGGGATACATATCAGAGGTCGTGTAGGCGTCTTGCATCCAATAGATCCTTCCCCCGGAGACAACCAGGTACGGATCGCCGTCATAATCGAGAAACGGGGCAATCAGAGCCGCCCGCCTGCTAATCCGGCGGTTATACATTATTCTACTCTCCGGGCTTAAATAAGTGGTAAATAGTATCTGGGGATCAAAGAATTCAATAGCAAATAGAAGCCTCCTGAAGAAAGATTTGATAGGGACACCTCCCCTCCCCTGATAGATGGTATAGACATTCTTGTCCCCCTTGGGGTAATCAAATTCCTCGGTCTTCGTCTTTACAAGAACATACTCATCCGTTTTCTCTCCATAATAGATCTCGGGGCGCTCTATCTTAAGGTCAGGTTCAAAGGCCGGCGGCACGTCTTTGATGAAGAGGCGGGGCAGTCCCTCGTCGGTCACTTCATTGACCGGACTTGAGGCCAATCCGTAGCCATGGGTATAGATGAGGTGTCTATTGACCCAGGTATTTGCCTGGGGAGGAAGTTGATCTACCACCAACTCGCGGGCGGCCAACATCACCTGTCGATATTGGCCATTGATTAGATAACGATCTACATCCACATTGTTGAAATCGTAATATAGCCGTATGGTTTGAATCTGCCTGTAGGTTCGAAGTAAAGGACGCTCATCCCAGATCCTGATATTTTGAATCGTTACATCATGCTTCTTGATGTCCTCCGCACTTAATTTGTCACTGACTTCAAAATCGACTTCTTTTATCCTGTTCAGATTATAGGCCTTACGGGTGTAATCAATATTGTGAGCAATATAGGGTGATTCTTTAGCTAATTCATTGGGCTTAACCACCAATTTTTGTACCAGCATGGGGAGCAGGGTTCCAAGCACCAACACAGCTCCTATCCAAATTCCTCCACTTAACCAGATTAATTTCATCTTGAATCTAAAGGCGCTGAGAAAAAGGACCGAGGCAAAGCCAAGGGAGACAATGATCAAAACCTTGTGGGCCAGGACCTTGATGTGCACATCCGTATAGCTGGCACCGAAAGCAGGTCCCTGTGTAGAATACAAAAGCCCATATATTTTCAGATAATAACCCCAGGCCATGAGTAGAACAATGATTCCCGCCAAGAAAACAAGGTGCTTCTTGACTTTTGGTGCAATGGTAATTTTAGGTACAGAAGCTGGAACACCCTCCGCTTGACTAAATTCACCCTCTATTTGAACCGCACCTTTTTTCAGATACCAACCGATAGTGATCAGACCAGCCCACATCAAGAGAACTAGTAACCCGTTTCGGACTAAAATATAAAAGGGAAGAGAGAACACATAAAAACCGATGTCCCTGCCAAAAATAGGATCCGTGCTGCCAAAAGGTTGCTGATATAGATAACGCAGAAGCGTATCCCATTTAAAGGACCCCCTTGACGCAACAACAAAACTAACAATCAGAACAAGGGCAATGAGGAGTAAATTTGAGGCCCTTTCTGAAAGGCCACGTTGGGCAAGATGACTGTAGGCAGCTTTCAGGGCCGTTCCTGGCCGGTCACCCGGGTGTAAACGTTTGGCAGCGTAAAGGTTGACACATATCATGACAATCAAAAGCAACCAGACCAAGAAACCGAACCCGAACCTGCTCAAAATCATAGTCCAGAAAACAGGCGAAAACCCTAGTTGTCCGAACCACAGCCAGTCAGGATAGATTGAAGCCACAGACCAAAGCAATAAGACAGCGATAATCCCAAACCCGATAGCTAATCTCTTAGTCATGTCTTTTTCTCCCCAAGGGTAACGTTAGTATTTTCTCTGCCACATTTTTGGGCATTGCATTCCGGCCACTCGGCCACTTCGCTCAAGATATCTAACTGAAATCACGAGAAGTGTCAAACTTGAGGCTTTTTCACAGGCACGGGTCAAGATACGATCTGCAAATCGAAAGAGATTTGGAAGCCTCGATTCCCTGGATACTATAGCAGTCTCGTGAATTTAACCTGATTTGAGATTTCTACCAAGGTTTGAGCCCGAAATTATGACTTTGAATTTGAAGATCCTGTGACAAGATCGCAATTTTGACCAAACTTGCGATTAGTGCCAGTGAACTTCCTGAACTAACCGGCCGGCGATAGCCGGTCCGTTCAAGTGATTGGTTATGCGGCGGATTGTATTCCTGCCGAACATCTGCGAGAAATCACAGCGATATGGCGAAATCCCAACCCATTTCAATCGCCAACCAATGCGGAAGAAGCATTATTGACCGAGAGAAATCCAAGCCTGCGTTTTCAATATGATCCCTTATTGCCATTGAAGACGGACTTGTCGCCGTCACAACTGACGTGAGCACCACCGGAACGTCTTCTGTAGATTCCGGATCGCTTGCTGGGCAGCAGGACAGGGGATGCGAACTGACAAAATGAGTTCGACACACGACTGGCCTCACGGGATAGGCTTTGCATGCGCCATTTACCAGCAGAGGGCAGCAATGGTCGTAGTTGGAAAGATCTGTCTGTTCGTCGATGTTGGGGGACGGATATCTGCCCGGCCTGGAATTGTCCCATTCATGCCATTGTTGCGTTCGCATCCGAAGGTCGTTTATCTGGTCTA
>JAQYVR010000247.1 GCA_030145395.1 Desulfobacteria bacterium | reverse complement strand
AGAAAGGCTGTGACCAGCGAGGACGTGATCTTCTTGGAGGGCAAGTGCCTCTCATATAGCCGAGGTGTAGCCTATCATTTACATATAGACACCTTGAAGGCAAACTTCGATATCAGCGAGGGCGACGGGGATTCAGAAATCAAGGAAAAGGTCAAAAGAGGACTGAAAATAATAGGAGTAGATGAGGCTTCGACACTCCCTTATCTTCTGGAGCTTTTTTCAGTGAAAGAGAGTGGTATCGACAAGATCCCCATGAGCCCTGAGGCAAAAAAAGATCGAATCATGGAGGCAGTAAAGCGAATCACCCTTAAAGGTTCTGAGATCCGGCCCGTGATTCTGGCCTATGAGGACCTCCACTGGATGGATAAGAGTTCAGAGGATGTCTTGAAACATGTTTTAGAAAGCATACCGGGGGCAAGGGTCTTAATGATATTCACCTATCGGCCGGAATTTGTACACACCTGGGGGGGCAAGTCGTACCACAGCCAAGTGAACTTGAACCGGCTATCCAACCGGGAAAGTCTATCAATGGTATCCTACCTTCTGAGCACAGAGGAGATCGACAGGGAACTTGAGGAGTTGATCTTGGAGAAGACAGAAGGGGTACCTTTTTTCATCGAGGAGTTTATAAAGTCTCTTCAGGATCTAAAGATTATAGAGAGAAAGGACAAAAAATATTACTTAGCAAAAGATATCAAGGACCTTACCATACCTTCTGCAATCCAAGATGTGATAATGGCCAGAGTTGACTCCCTTCCGGAGGGTGCGAAGAGCGTTCTTCAGACCGGCTCAGTGGCAGGCCGGGAGTTCAGCCATGATTTAATCGAAAGGGTGGTGGGCCTATCCGAAACAGAATTGTTGTCTCATCTATCCGTTTTAAAGGACTCAGAGCTTCTTTACGAGAGAGGGATATATCCACAGTCGACCTATATCTTCAAACATGCGCTCATCCAAGATGCAACTTATCAGTCGTTACTGAAGAAAACTCGTCAGAAATACCATCGGAAGATTGCACAGGTGCTGGAGAAATACTTCGCCGATACGATGGAAACGCAGCCGGAGCTTCTTGCCCATCACTATACAGAGGCAGGTTTAGCAGAGCAGGCCATTCCCTATTGGCAGAGAGCGGGTGAGATAGCCATCAGGCGCTCGGCCGAGATGGAAGCGATAAACCATCTCACCAAGGGATTGAATTTGATCGAGTCCATACCTGAGACTCCCGAGCGAAATCAGCAAGAACTCAAGTTGCAAGTAACTCTCGGCGTCCCATTGGCAGCCACAAGAGGTTTCGGAGCCCCGGAAGTAGGAAGAGTCTGGGACCGGGCTCGCGAGCTTTGTCAAAAGGTGGGGGAGAGTCCTCAGCTATTCCCATCGCTGTTTGGGACGTGGTTATATTACAATCTGACAGATTTAAAGAAAGCGCAAGAGATTGGGCAACAGCTCCACCTCCTGACCCAAGGCGCACAGGACCCCGCACTCAATCTACAGGCCCACCACACGCTGTGGACCACTTCATTCTTTCTTGGAAACTTTGTGGAAACTCGTGAACATGCAGAGCAGGGCATGATCATTTACGACCCTCAGCAGCACCGCTCCCATGCTTTTGTTTATGGCGGGCATGATCCCGGTGTGTGCTGCCGGACCTTTGGCTCCATGGCCATGTGGTTTCTTGGCTATCCGGACCAGGCCTTGGATAGAGTTAATGAGGCGGTCAACCTTGCTCAGGATCTGTCTCATCCCCCTAGTCTGGCAGTAGCTCTTGTCTGGGCTGCGTGGCTTCATCAATGCCGCCGGGAACCGCAGGCCTCCCAAGAGCGGGCTGAGGCGGCGATTGCACTCTCTACTGAGCATGGTTTTGCCCATTTTTTAGGTCAGGCAAACATCGTGATAGGCTGGGCGCTCGCTGTCCAAGGGAAGGCCGACGAAGGGGTTGCCCAAATGCGCCAGGGTATGTCTGCTTCTCTTGCCGCGGTGATAAGGCCAATGAGTCCTTTTATTCTCGCCCTCATTGCCGAAGCATATGGCCGGATCGGCAATGCCGATGAGGGAATGAATTCGCTCGCAGAGGCGATGGCTTTGGCGGATAAAATCGGCACAAGTTTGGGGATCGCGGAGATCCATCGTCTCAAAGGAGAGTTGTTGCTTAAGCTTTCGCCAGAGAATCTTATGGATGCTGAAACCTGCTATAACCACGCCCTGGATGTCACACGTAGACAGGAATCAAAATCATTAGAGTTGAGGGCAGCGATGAGCCTGAGTCGGCTATGGCAACAACAGGGCAAGAAAAGAGAAGCTCACCAACTGCTCACAGACATCTATGGTTGGTTCACGGAGGGTTTCGACACCGCGGACCTCAAAGAAGCCAAGGTCTTGTTGGAGGAACTGGCATGAAAGTGGAGGACGGAACGTAGTTAGAACTTTAATTGAGGTAGACAAGGTCAGAGGGACGTTGGCCGAATTGCCCGAGGGGTTAAACGACTCAAGATTCGATATAATAGAGGCAGGGTCTTCATAGCCCTGTCTTCTTAGTCTTAACATCTATATGTTGTATAGCCCAGATGCTGCCGAAATGTTTAACATACTGTTATAAATGGATGGTTTTGAAATTCTGAAAAGCTTTAGACTGGCAACCGTAGTCGTTACTCGAAACAAATAAAATTTTCATAA
>JAQYVR010000037.1 GCA_030145395.1 Desulfobacteria bacterium | reverse complement strand
CTAATAGCGCAAAGCTTCACTCCGTGCCCGAAAATGCTCAATGTCGCTCGGAAAAGGCTTTTGGCTAGCGTCATACTAATTAAGCTTATTTCAGAGACAAGACACTAGACCAATAGTAAGCATCAATCCTTTTTTTTCAAGACATCGATTTTTGACGTATTGAAAAGGGAAATTACCAAAAAGGCGGGTTTTTTGTCAAGGATTCTGCAAGAGTGGCAGGCTGTTTGGAGCATAATGCAATTAGGAATCAGCGGAAAACCCTTAATCTGGGTTCTGTGATTGGATAGGGAGCTTTAATTTTCTCCGTCTCTGTGGTACTCAAAAGCAGGGCAACAGATTAGAAAGACTGCCATAAACGGAACATATTTTTGAGAATTATTATAGATGGTCTCGTAAAAAGTCAACATAGGTGAAAGAAATGGTTGATCAGAGAACAGATCCCTTAAAGTGCTTTGGTCTGCTTGACACGGTCTTTCCAATTGGCGAGGAGGGGATACGCACAAGTCCGCCCGAATGCATGAAGTGCCCCCATGTCAAGTCGTGCCTGCAGGCGGCCATGCACAGCCCCGAAGGTCTGAACCTGCAGGAAGAGAAGGTGGACCGGGCTTATGAATATGGTCTGATCGGCAAGGTCGAACGCTGGTCGAAAAAGAAACTCATCCGTCAGCAGATAGATGCCATTACGTCCAAGAAGAAATCAAAATAGCAGGGATGATGAATGGCAGGTTGAGGAACCCCTCATCTGGGCTGATCGGTAAAGTGATACGATTAAACACCGAGAACAAAAGATCAGCTTTCCATATGCTTTTTAGAGAAGCGAATGCAACTTCTGGAGTAGGTCAGCGTATTCGTCGCCACGGAAGCAGAATTGCAGTTCACTGAATCGTTCTCGTAGTGCTTTGACCTGACCAGAGACATCGGCACCGTTCACGACCACGTCATGGATCAGCCCCGCCAGGGCACGAAAGTCATCTTCTTCCATGCCAAAGCGCGTCATCTCCGAAACACCCATCCGCAGAGCCCCGGCGGCGGTGAACCCTTCTTCGTCCGTGTTTGCCTGGTAGTTGCAAATTATGTTGTTATTTTCGAGCCGGCTGGCGATTTCCGGCCCCTGGCTGTAACCGACGTCAATTATCACCTGGTGGGTTTCGGTGAAGTCGATGGCCGGGTCTCCGGCTACGTCCAAGCCTACGTCCCTTAATCCTCGTGCAAATGCCTTGGCATTGGCAATAACCTTGGCCTGGTATTCATCCTTAAAATGATTCATCTCGTAGGCGGCGACGAGCAGTCCTACCACTGTGCCGAGGTGATGGTTGGAGACCGATCCGGGAAAGGCCCGCCGAAGTAATGCCTCCCAAAACTCATAACGCTCTTCTTCCTCCTGGAAATTGCTTCCGACAACGCCACGTTGAGTGCCAAAGAAAGTCTTGTGGGTCGATCCGGTGACCAGGTCGGCCCCTTCTTCAAAGGGCTGCTGGAAGTGAGGGCCGATTAAACCCAGCACGTGGGCCATGTCATACATAAGCACAGCGTTGATGTTCTGGGCGTCAAGGAACTTGCGTATCTCCGCGACCGGCTCCTTGTGGAGGACCATGCTCTTGCCAAAAATGATTAGCTCCGGTCGGTACTCATCGATCAATTCCAGAGTGGCTGGCACATCTATCTTGTAGCGGTTATCTGCAAGCACAGGAAAGTTCACAACAGCCGGGCGCTCTGTCCGCGGGTCACGGGCCACATAGTCTCTCAGTGCCCCCATAGGCTGGGCGCTCAGATGACCACCTTTGCCGATATGGTTATTCATGACCTGGCTGATTCGTCGTGGTTCAGCCTTGCGGTCAGCGCGATTTATGTAGTCTGCCATGGCGCTGAAAACGGCTGTGTTGGCCATCTGACCGCTGATGAGGCGTAACTCCACATTCTCGCAGCCGAGGAATTTCTGCATTTCCTCTTCCAGCATCAGCTCGACCTCGCCGATGAATTCAGTGCCCTGGTAATAGAAGATTTCCGCGTCATAGAATGCCTTTGCTTTCTTGTGTTCGGCATATCGGAACGCCGGGTCCATGACCGACAAGAGCCTGGCCATGGGTGAGATAGTCATCTCCGAAGGTATGAGGTTGATGCATTCCTGCTGTCTCCACAGTGTGTTCTCCACGGTCTTTTCCAGCAGTCTGCGCGTTTTTGCCGGGGCATCACCTGCTGGGAGTTCCTCGGAGGGCAATTCGTGATCAAAGATGATCGGACATACATACGGTGGGGCATCACCTCGCATATGGTACGGGACCACCACCGCATCAACAGCCTTTCCGCGAATCTCCACGGTGAGCTTCTCATCCTCGAGGATGTCACTGTCGATGTATCCTATGCTTATTGAGCGCAGCTGGTGTTCGTCGGTCTGAGCCGACTCCAAACCTATACCCTCGACGCTCCACATGGGGACCATTGTGCCGCTTGTTATGTAGCCCACATGTTTGTCGCCCTTGAATACCTTTGCCCCCTCACGGGCGATGCCTCGCCCTGCCACAGCGATCGGCATGCTGACCCGGGGCAGGTCATTGATGAGCGAGTAATCACGGTAGACTAGCTTCTTATACGCTTCGTGCTGTCTGGATAATTCAGTACGACCCAAAAAATCCCCCTTGAGCGGTGAAAAGCTCACAGCAAACTTGGCCAAGGGGCACGCAAATATCGGAATTTCTCTGCCGTCCGGGTCTTCGCCAAATTCATGGCCATACAGGGGAAGGGCGGCTTCCAGCCGGAGGGTGTCTCGGGCGCCGAGCCCGATGGGCGAAGCTCCCTTTGCCACGATCAGGTCCCACAGCATCGGGCCGTCCTCACTGTCCGCGAAGAGTTCAAAACAGACCGGCTCACCTGTGTAGCCGGTGCGAGCCACCTTGACTCTGGCACCGGAGATCGTGACCATGCTTACGGTATTTCGCATCGGCTCAGGGAGAGGCCCTGATTCGACAATCTCTTCCATCAGGTCTCGAGACTTCGGTCCCTGAAGTGAAACCATAGCGATCTCTTGGGTACGGTCAATCAGTTCAACGTCGTCGAAATCTTTTAGAAGTGACTGGAAGTGATTCCAATCCTTCTCTCGGTTGGCGCCGTTGACCACCAACAGATACTCCTCCTCTACGAAACGATATAAATAGGCATCGTCAACGGCCCCTCCGGTTTCGTTGGGGATGATCGTATACTGAGCACCCGTTTCTCTAATATCGAGAGCTTCGGCGTTGTTGGTCAAGACATACTGAAGGAATCTCAAAGCCCCGGCACCGCGGACAATGAATCGGCCCATGTGAGAGACATCAAAAATCCCTGCGCCCTTACGGGTAGCCAGATGTTCCTGCAGGATGCCGTCGGGGTAAAAAATAGGCATTTCCCAGCCGGCGAATTCTACGATCTTGGCGCCAAGGGCAACGTGCTGGTCGTAGAAAACAGTTCGTTTAAGTTCACTCATCATTATTCTCCTTCTCTCATGAAAGAAGTACTTCGTATCAGGCTGCATGGGTTTCGTCAACCAAAGATGTGAGCCGCAAAAGCGAGTGTATTCCCCCCGACATATCGGGACTGCGGCGAGCTTCAATCAAGCCATTGGCAATCTGGAATGTCGTATTTGCATTCACATGTGGTATATGATAGTTGAAATCCTTTCCGAGGCTGCAAATATCTATCAACACAAAGATAAGAAACGAAATATTAGGGTCTTGTAGGAAAAGGAGGAATGATAATGAAAGAGATCAATGAATTGAATTTGCCTGATGATCTGCGATATGCGGATGATCATGAGTGGGCGAGGGTTGAGGGCGATAAGGTGAGGGTCGGCCTGGACGACTATGCCCAGGATCAGCTAGGAGACATTGTCTTCGTGGAGCTACCCCAGGTGGGCGACACCTTTAAACAGGGGGGAGAATTCGCAACAGTTGAATCGGTCAAAGCCGTTGTCGAGTGTTACTTGCCTGTCGGCGGGGAGATCATCGCTGTCAACTCTGCCCTTGAAGAATCGCCTGAACTGATAAACAAGAGTTCTTACGACGATGGATGGATGGTTGATGTCAAGCCCACTGATCTGTCTGAAATAGACGCCCTGATGACCAGCGACGCTTGCCTGGAAAAGCTGAAAGGAGCAGAGTAAATGCTTTACTTGCCTCATACCAGGGAAGACATTGCTTCAATGCTTGAGACTATAGGAGTTGATGACCTTGACGGTCTTTTTTCTACAGTCCCTGAGGATTGCCGTTTCACGGGCGATCTGAATCTGCCTGAGGCATTGACAGAGTGGGAATTGAACGACCACATGAAGGCCCTGTCCGACAGTATGGCAACCTTCCCCGCATACAAGGTCTTCATGGGAGCAGGCAGTTACGAACATTTTATTCCTGCGTCGGTGTCCTATCTATTGAGTCGCTCTGAATTTGTCACGTCTTATACCCCCTACCAGCCGGAGATGAGTCAGGGTACACTCCAGGCGATTTATGAGTATCAGACACTTGCCGCCCGGCTTATGGGCGTGGACGTAGCAACCGCATCACACTATGATGGTGCAGCGGCCCTGGCTGAAGCACTCCTGATGGCTGCCCGAATTACCAAGCGTAGAAAAGTTGTCATTTCAAGCCTGATACATCCCCTGTATCGTCGCGTGGTTCAAACGTATTTTGAACCTACCGAGTATGAAGTGGTGCAACTCCCCTACCTGAAAAGCGGGACTACCGATTTTGCGGCGCTTGATGATATGGATGATCTTGCAGCAGTTGGAATTCAGTCGCCCAATTTTTTCGGATGCATTGAAGACCTCCAGGCCATTGGAGAAAAGACCCATGACAAAGAGGCCCTTTTCATTGCCTCCTTCACGGAAGCCTTGGCCTACGGGCTCCTCAAGAATCCCGGAAGTCAAGGCGCTGATATCGTTGCCGGAGAAGGTCAGAGTCTCGGTATCCCTCGTTCGTTCGGCGGACCGGGGCTCGGGATGCTTGGAAGCAGGAAAAAGTTCATGCGCAGCCTACCCGGCCGCCTGGTGGGCCTAACCAAAGACCTGGATGGAAAAAGAGGATTCGTTCTGACCCTGGCCACCAGGGAACAGCATATTCGACGGGAGAAAGCGACCTCCAACATCTGCACGAACAATAGCCTTTGCGCGCTGGCAGCTGCCATGTATATGGCCTCTGTGGGAGGGACGGGGATACGGGAACTTGCCCGTCTCAATTATGACAAGGCTGAGTACCTCAAAGCCGAACTGAAAAAAGCCGGGTGTATCATAAGTTTTGACAGCCCGACGTTCAATGAATTCGTTGTGGAATTCCCTTCTGGCTTTGAGGCCACCCACAGGCGTCTTTTGGAGAAGAAGATAGTCGCAGGTCTCTGTTTGGCTCCATATTATTCTGAGCTTGCCAACCATTACCTCTTGTGTGTGACGGAAACCATTACCAAGGAAGACATGGATACCCTGGTGTCGTGTCTCAGAAGTTGTTTTCAAAAATCAAAGCAAGCATGAGATCCGCCTTAAGTCGTTAACATATAAAGCTCGAAGCACGAAATTCGAAATTCTAAACAAATTCAAAATTCGAATTTTAAAATGTTCAAACCGAGAACACTTTGTCTGGCATGTGGTTTCTTGTGTTTTGGCCATTTAAGCCTTAGAGATTTGGTCATTGTTTCGAGTTAGCGCAAAGCTTCACTTCGTGCCGATATTCGAATTTCATATTTCCCGGCTTGTCCGGGTTAGGGAGGTTAGACCATGAACGAATCTTTAGGCGATACAGGCCTAATACTCAATGATCCCCTGCTCTGGGAAAAAGGGAAAAAGGGGCGATGCGGATTCTCCCTTCCTCGGCGTGACGTTGAATCAGCTCCTCTTAGAGAAGATCTCATTGACGAAGGCCCAGACTTTCCAGATTTGAGTGAGGTTGATGTCGTTCGCCATTATACGAGGCTGGCGCAATGGAATTTCGGTGTGGATACGGGCATGTACCCGTTGGGTTCATGCACGATGAAGTATAATCCGAAGATAAACGAAAAATACGCAAGCCTTCCGGGACTTGCCGGTGCCCATCCCTTGATGCCTGCCGATCTGTCCCAGGGAGCGCTCAAGATGATGTTTGAGCTTGAGGAATATCTTACTGAAATTACCGGTATGGATGCGACAACACTTCAGCCTGCGGCTGGCGCCCACGGAGAGTTTACCGGCATGCTCCTTATTCATGCCTTTCACGTAAGGAAGGGGGCATCCCGTTCAAAGATCATTGTCCCGGATACTGCTCACGGCACAAACCCTGCCAGCGCAGCTCTGTGCGGTTACCGTCCTGTGGCTGTCAGTTCCAATGAGGATGGAATACTCTCTGCGGACGCCGTTGCCGAGGTCATGGACGAAGACACAGCCGGCATCATGATAACCAACCCGAACACGCTCGGTCTATTTGAGGAAAACAGCAAAGAGATAGCTGAGATCATTCACGCCAAAGGAGGGCTGGTCTACTGTGATGGAGCGAACATGAATGCCGTCATGGGTGTGGTGAAGATGGGCGCAATCGGGGTCGATGTGATGCAGCTTAACCTCCATAAGACTTTTTCGACGCCCCACGGGGGAGGGGGACCTGGTTCGGGTCCGGTGTGTATCAAAAAGCATCTTGAACCATTTTTGCCTGTCCCACGCGTGGTCAGGGACAACGGCACATATGTCCTTGCGGAGGATTATCCTGAATCGATAGGCAAGGTGCAAGCCTTTCACGGAGCTTTCGGCGTAATGATAAAGGCTTATAGTTATATTCGACGCATGGGGCCGAAGAATCTCAACAAGGCCAGCCAGCTTGCTGTTTTAAATGCAAACTACATTAAGGAAAGACTGAAGGGGACATTGCATCTTCCTTATGACAGGCCGTGTATGCATGAATGTGTGTTCTCTGACAAACATCAAGCCGCCCAGAAAATTGCAACTATGGATATGGCTAAGAGACTTATGGATTACGGATTTCATCCGCCTACCGTCTATTTCCCTCTGGTGGTACATGGCGCAATTATGGTCGAACCCACTGAGACGGAGTCAAAGGAAGATATTGATCAGTTCATTGATGCATTCAAGGCCATTGTGAATGAAGCCAAGGAGGATCCCGATCTTCTGCGTGACGCACCAAGAAGTTGCAAGGTGAGAAGGCTGGACGAGACAACAGCAGCAAGGAAGCCGTGTCTTGCAGGGTGAAAATCGGGTTACGAGTTACGGGTTGCGAGTTACGGGTTGCGGGTTATGAAGAAAGGGCCGTAATGAATGAAGAATTACAAGGACTTAGAAGTTTACAGCTTGTCATATAATCTCGCAGTCAAGATTCACAAGATGTCATTAAACCTTCCAAAATATGAAACGTATGAGGAAGGAAGTCAAATAAGGCGATCCTCAAAAGCGATCACTTCCTGCATTGTTGAAGGATACGGTAGAAGGAAGTATAAAGCAGATTTCGTTAAGTTTCTTGTCTATGCTCATGCCTCATGTGATGAAACTATACTTCATCTGCACTTCATCCGAGATGCTCATGAGCTAAATGGGGAAGAAATGGCAGTTCTTCTGAATTCATATGATGAATTGGGTGGGAAGATTAATAGGTTCATTCAATATGTTGAAAAAGAGTGGACATAGAGTTGGCACTTGCGGCTAAGGATTCCTTGTGGCTTGAACTCGTAACTCGCAACCCGTGACTCGCAACCGTTTCTTGGGGAGTACTTTAACGAAAGAGTTGACCATATGAGAGACAGAAAACCTACAGCCTGAATCACGATGCCTTTCTTCAAAACACAAGATGGCTGTTCTCTTTACTTCGAAACACACGGGTTTGGCTCCACGAGACCGGTTGTTGTCTTTTTGAACGGCACCATGCAGACCACAGTAAACTGGAAGATGCATGCGACTATTCTTCAAGACAGATTCAGGGTGCTTATGTACGATGCCAGGGCACAGGGACAGAGCGATTTGGGAGAGCGGAAACTGTCGCTGGAAAAGCACGCCGAGGATTTTGCCGAATTACTGGAGCATCTTGGGGTTGAAAAAGCACATCTGGTAGGTCTGAGCCACGGGGCAAAGGTTGCTCTTGCACACGCCGATCATTCACCTGAACAGGTTGGTCGGCTTGTGTTGTGCAGTGTCAGTGCAATATTTACCTCTCGCGCCAAACTGTTTGTGAGGTCATGGCTGGAGATA
>JAQYVR010000022.1 GCA_030145395.1 Desulfobacteria bacterium | reverse complement strand
AATTTTCTATAATATTATATAATTAGAAATATTCGCCCATTCACCGAGAAATATCCTTAATCTTTTCGGCAACTTCGCGACTGAAATCATCCACCAGTTCGCTCATGGTGGCAGCAAGGGCTTCATAGCTATCATCTCTTGTTTGCCTGCTGAAACTCGTCTTCCACGTCCCAATCCGCTTGTCCTTGCCTTCACTTTTCTGCACATCCCAATCCCAAATGTAGTAGTGGGCTACAAGTGATACTTCTCCTCCGAGCTCACCGTCAAATCGAATAACATCTGCAATAACCTGGTACTCGAGGTCTGTAGGCCTCTTTCTCCAGGGAAAAATTATGATTTTATCAGTAGCGAGTAGTTCGGACAGATTAGCCGCTAGAACAATGGTGAAATTCCTATCGAGAGGCTCTCCCCAGGAATGGAAGTTGTCAATCAAGATCTCGTTCTCCTCGGTACGACTAACCACTTGGGGCCGATTCAGATACTCCCTCACCCTGACGGGACCGATTGCCAGGCCAATAGCCTCATCATCTGTCGGGGTATCCTCCACAGATGAGATGCCGGACATGGGCTCTAGCAGGTAGAATCGCGTGTCCTCCTGAGTACCTTTGCCAAAACAGCCTCCTAGAAGAAGGAAGCAAACTATCACCAGGGTGCCAGCTAGAGTCCATCCGTAAGACCGATTCTTCCCTGTCATTCTGAGGAGTCCCACCGTTACTTTATCGGAATTATGAAAACGCATCATCTACCTCCCAAGAGAAGATTTCCCGCGGATAATTGAATCTGGTTGCCTCTGCAGCATACTTACCAAACCATTGACTTCTCGGGCCATTGAACGGAGCTCAATAAGGGTGTTGTATAGTTCCCACATAATAGCTGAATCCTCTCCAATCACATTGTCGAATGAAGCGAGAGTTTTCTTGGCCTGTTTCAGGGCAACGTCGGCAGAATTTAGTGCCCTTCGAAGGTCAGCAAAGGTGGGCTCAACCTGAGCATCAACGTGGTTCATAAGTTTGCGGGCATCTGCTAGAGTCTCCTCAGTGCTGGTGACCAGTGGCCCGACCCGACTGTTTACATTACGAGCCAGCGTGCCGAAGTCTTTCAGGGTTTGGTTCAGAGAAGTGACGGCCTCCTCCAACTCGGGAGAGGTCACCAATTTATTGACTGCCGCCACCGCTTCCCGTATATCCTTAGCCATCCCTTCGAGGTCTATTTTTTCAAGCGCCTTGGTTATTTGTTGAATAGTGGAGGGAAGCGTCGGGATTTCGGGTACGCCCTTATCAAGGCCGACGTAGTGAACTGGCGAGCCCGGGTTCATACTGAGTGCAACCTGAAGCTTTCCTGTAAGAAAGCTCTGTATATCCAGCTTGCCTCTCATACCACTTTCAACCAGTATTTTCATGATCGCCTTGGAGCCCAGTTCTGATAAATCTTGGGGCCCAGCGTACTCACCTACATCCTTGACCCTGTCCGGGAGCAATTCGATGTAGACTGGTGTAAAGAACTTTATGGTCTCAAGATCAAATACAATCTTGACATCTCTTACCGTACCTATAGTCACACCTTCAAGTGTCACTGGCGCTCCCACGGTCAAGCCGTTTAACGAACCGGGGAAGAAAAGCACATACTCATGCTTTTCTGCAAAGAACTTTCCTCCACCGAAGATTACTACTGCGATGGCCGCCAACGCCACCGCCCCAATTACAAAAGCACCGATGAGCTTAGGATTTGCCTTCTTAGTCATAACTCTCACATCCTAACCGAATAATTGCTAAAGGTTTTATCGGTTTACTGTTCTCGGTTATCTCGCTCGCTCCGTTTCTTCTCCCCGGGTGAGGAATCTGCGAACGGTCGGATCTTCAGACTCGGCCAGCAATTTTTTAGGGTCCCCACTGGCGGTCATTATCCTCTTGTCCACATCGAGAAAGATCGAGTTGTTGCCAATGGCGAATATGGACGCCAGTTCGTGGGTCACCACCACAATCGTTGCCCCCAGGCTTTCCGATAGTTCAATGATCAAGTCATCAAGGAGTCGAGCGCTGATAGGATCCAAACCAGCCGAAGGCTCATCAAAAAACAAGACTTCGGGATCCATAGCCATTGCCCTAGCTAGCCCTGCCCTTTTTTTCATGCCGCCGCTGATCTCGGAGGGATAAAATTCCTCAAAGCCAGCCAGCCCCACCAGCGCAAGCTTGAGGGAAACCACTTCGCGAATCTGGCTGGGGCTTAAATCTGTATACTGCTCCAGAGGTAGGGCCAAATTTTCCGCCAGGGTCATAGAGCTCCAGAGCGCCCCACTCTGATACAGTATGCCAAAGTTTCTCATCAACTGCTCTTGCTCCTCAGGGCTCGTCTCCCAGAAGCTGGTGTCTTCATAAAGGACCTTGCCCGTTGCAGGCGATTTGAGTCCCACCATAATTCTCATCAGGGTGCTCTTGCCGCAACCGCTCCCACCCATAACGATAAAAACGTCGCCACGGTTGACCGTAAAATCGAGATCGCGCATGAGCACAAAATCACCGTAGGCCATGGTGAGATTCTGTACTGTGATGTGAGGTTCTTTATTGTTCATATTTCCCGACTAAATACCAATAATAGTGCTAACAACCGCAAAAATACCGTCGGTAACTACAATCAGTACTATTGAGGTCACCACGGCCGAGGTGGCCGCATCTCCCACGGCTGAGGCACTTCGCCCACACTCCATACCTTGAAGGCAGCCCGCTATGGCAACGAGAACACCAAAGATCACGCTTTTTGCAATCCCGACCCCGAAGTGGGTCAGGTTGAGGGCAAGACGGGTCTGCTCCATATATTCGGTAAAAGAAATATCGAACATCCCCGCACCAACCACAAGCCCTCCCAGTATGCCCACCAAGATAGCGTAGAGACAGAGAAGCGGCATCATCACTATGAGGGCAAGCATGCGCGGCACAACCAAGAACTCT
>JAQYVR010000278.1 GCA_030145395.1 Desulfobacteria bacterium | reverse complement strand
GGAGGCAAGGGGCCGGGCTTCATGTGAGAACGCCGCTCTTGCTTTCTCGCTTTCCTCTCTTTCCAAGCTCTTTGAGATTCTTCCTTACTGATAAATCCGTCTTTGTCGGCGTCCATCTTTTTAAAACGTTTTTCACATTTTGCCATGTGCTCCTGGTGGCTAATCTTGCCGTCATTGTTCGTATCCATGGTGTCAAAGTGTGCCTTTGTCCGGGTGCGGCGATGAGGACCATCCCCTTCCCCTAATGCATAGCTGCTTCCCAGGATTGTCACCGCGCCTACCAAAATCAAGACCATTGTTCCTATCTTTTTCATGTTTGCCTCCTTTTATTCGGGTTGGTCACCCGTTAATTAATAAAGAATGTTATAGCCGGAGTTGAACCTCACCTTGTCCTTTCATGACTGGATATGGGCCTCATCGCTCATGACGAAACTGTCAGCGCGTATACCCTCCCTTGAAGGACCTTTGTGTTGAGTCTGTTCTTCTCCTGTCCTGGTTGCGACTGCTGGAGTGGCGGTTTCTGCTTGGTCTCTCTTTGCTCCCGTCCTTCCGGTAATTGTTGCCTTGGGCTTGCGGGCTGGACCTGTTCTGTGACTCCATGTAAGATTCTTCCTTATACCTTTGCTTCTTTTCTTCCGGCCCACCCTTGCCTTGATCTTCTGCTTGCACTTTCCTTTGTTTTACAGGCTGGGGCGATGGCCTTCTCTGTACTCTTTGTACCTCCTTTCTGGCGTAGCTTGGATCTTTTGTTCTCACTCCCCGTTGTCTTGCAGGCAGAGGTGATGACTTTCTCTGTACCTTTCTTACTTCCTTTCCGGCGTAGCTCCGGTTTTCTGCCCGTACCTTCTTCTGTCTCACGGACTCGACCGGCATCTGTCTGCGTGACTTCTGTTTCTCCTTTGTAGCCCGCATTCGATCCTCTGTTCGTAAATCGGCCCGTTTCTTGTGCTCTCTCTCCTGGAATTCTGGTGCTGCCATTCGCCTATTAAGCTGATTCGTATGGGCCAATCTATCTTTGGTTCTTGGCGAGCTGACACCGACCCTCCTTGCAAGTTTGCTGCGCCTGACATCTGTAATATTCTGGCGAACGGTTTTGTCTTTATTATCCACGCCTTGCTTTAGAACCAAGTGGCGCTGTTGAGTTGTCTTATTGACAGGGCGGTGTGGCTTTGACCTCACACGAACATCTGTGAAATCATAACGTTCCCTCATGTTATTGTAGTTCTTGATAACCCTATTGTTGAGAACAGGGGCTACACGATAATTCTTCACCAGGGTGGCATGTTTTATGTTCCTTACCCTGGCCTTTCTGTAGTTTCTTACTGTGTACAGTTTGTTCTGGTTAATTATGACAGCATGTTTGACATATTTATATCTGTTTATATTCAGATTAATTATATTGACGTTCTTGACAACGATTGCGCGTGGTCCCCAACGTCGGTAGCAATAATATGGTTCATAAGGGGCAAGGGGCACCCAGCCGATATAGCCGCCCGAGTGTATCCAGGCCACTCTTCCCGGATACCAAGCAAATCCGATCTCAAGGAGCGGGAAGCCGACTCCAACCCTGACGCGGGCCACGGGTGGCGCCCAGTACCAGAAACCACGCAGGAATATCCAATTTCCATAGTGGTGGGTGACATACCCAAATGGTTCATGAGGTATCCAGGTATTCTCTCCATACCGCACGGTCCATCTACCTGCTGTGAACGGCGCCCATCCCACGCCTACATAAACCGGACGCCAGAAATACGAGTACCCTCCATCGTAGTAAACCCTTTCCCATCTGCCATGCTCTTCCAGGGCGTGTGCTTCATAACTTAGATTTGGAGGCAGGTATTTTACTGATTCTTCACCCACGCGGTTCCTTGTCGCCCATAGATACTCCCTGTCACGGTTCCACCTGTCCCAGTCAGTGTCCACATCATCTTTCCCGGCAGTAACCTGCCAGCTGTCTGCTATGATGGCCGGAGCGCCTGGAATAACTTCAAATCTCGTCTCTGAGGTGCCGTGAAAGAAATCCACCTTGCCTTTCAGAGCAACCACTTCTACTGATTCGTCGCCCACATACAAATCAAAGCTGGTTTTCTCCGGTGCCACCACATGGCCGAAGGGTGTTGTGGCCCTGACGATCGCATAGGAGCCCTTATTGTGAAATCGCGCTAACCCAGATGCGACATCAACCTCGATTACATCGTCTTTCAGTGCATTTAGCTGAATCTGTGTGTCACCATCTATCCTCACCCAGGTGTTGTTTGGCATGATGAATTCTGCTCGTCCTTTTTCACCGGAATGAAGGATATCGTCTGTGTAAAATGGAGCATCGGCGACTGTGGCAACCCATTCTTTTTCGTCAGGCACATATCGTAATAGCTGTCCCTCAACGTGCGATATACGCCCCACTAAGATTGTTTCTTCTTCGTCTACGTCATCCGATATTGGTTTCGCCTGTGGTGATGTGATGGGAAATATCATAATAAATAAAACAAATTGCAGCCAAAACATCTTCGCTATCCGTTTCATTTTGGTTCCTCCTCTCGTTTGTGAAAGTTCTATTTATATAGACGTGGCTGGGCCAGGAAATGTCTACAAAATCTCACTTTCTGATTGTTTTTTTCATATGTCTGAACATAATGGAGTATCGCCCCTTCTGCTCGGGTCTCCTTTGGTATATTTTCCGTAAGAAACTGGTACTTTGCACGCAGAAAATTGGTGTTGACCTATATGGTGTTCGATCGGATTTCGGATTAGAATAATTGCACAAAACCAAAATAACCTCGAAGCAAATACACAACACCAAAGGGGGTTCCATGTGGAACAAGCACATGTGCAGAGATTAGAACGACTCATCGAATACGATCCAGAAGGCTGTAGATGCCACGAGCAGGGGATTGCAAAACTCTGTAAGGCAAAGGATCTTGGACTCGAATTATTCGCAGAGTGTCTGGAGGAAGATCCGTCCGACTGCGCCTCCTCACTGACTCTTGAAGATTCACATTATTGTTACTGTCCGCTTCTTGTCTATATGGTTAATAAACAGAAGAAATAGCCCATAGGATTGGCTGACTTAACGGGTTATCAGAGTGAGGTTGTATCCCAACAAAGGAGCGTATTGGGTCAGTGATGAAAAACCTTATCGTCAGGGGGAGGAAGGATGTTTGAAGTTTCAGAAAAAGCAAAAGAGAAGGTGAAGGAGTTTCTGACAGGAAGAGAAGATGCTTCTCCAATAAGAATCATGCCTTATTCTGGTGGATGAGGTAGCCTGGCTCTGGCGATGGCTCTGGATGAGCCCCAGGAAGCAGATGAGGTCTTTCACAACGACGGGCTGACATTTGTGATAGACAGGCTGTTATTTGAAATCGCCAAACCCATACGGATCGATTTTATAATGGAGGAACAGAATCCGGGGTTTATCATTTCCTCGACCCTTCTTGAGAACAATTGTTCCATTGCCGAGGATCCCGGATCATGTAACGCGTCCTGTGGGGTGTCATAACTCCCGCCCCAAGCGGAGTTCGGCCTAGAATCTAACGCCGTGTTTTCATGTCTGCAGCACCGTTCTACCCACCTCAAACCCCACAACATCACGACACTTCATTACAACAAAAGCATGGACCCGCTTTGGGCCTGGTAATTGTGTTTGAATTGTGTATAGGTACAGAAAAGGGCTCAGCGCAGGGGTGGCGATCCCGTCCCTCATGTCTTTGCCGCGGACCTGCGCGGACTCAAACAGACCAATATACGACCTGAAAACCGATTTTACCCATTTCGGCTCAAAGCTCTTTTGGGTAATTCTATGCATAAGGCGCAAAGCGCGCTGTATATGGTGATATGACTGATTGTGATTCACCAAAAGTTTATGCCCGGCCCCTGATTCCCTTGTTGCTGGCCCTCATGGCCGGCATCGTAATGGGGCTTTACCTGCCCGACCTTTCCGGTGTTTTTCTCGCCATAGTCTTTGCCTTCCTGTTTTCCCTTCTCTTTGCTTGGAAGGGGAAAAAGCTTTGGTTGCTTCCCCTATTTCTCTTTTTCATCCTCGGTTACTGGAGCCTGCAAAGCTGGGTCTCTCCACGACTTTCGGAAAACCACGTGTCCCATTTTGTCGACGGCAGCCGCTGGCACATGATCGGTACAATAGACGGCGACCCGGAACGATTCCCTGACCGAACGCGTTTAATACTCAAAGCGGAATCCCTGGCAAGGAGAGGCCTTTTTTACACGGTTACGGGTACCGTAGGGGTGATAATCTGGGAACCTGTACCGGGTCTGCGCTCAGGGGACAGGGTGGCGTGTTTCGCCCGGCTTAAAGAGATCCGAAACTTCAACAATCCGGGTGGTTTTGACTATCGTAGGTATCTGGCCTTTCGAGGTATACGTGCCTCTGCATCTGCGTCCAGGGAAAGCCTTGTTATCAGGCTCCAGCCAGCAAAGAAGTGGCGGCTTGGTTACGCCATAGACCGGTCAAGGCAGGCCGTATCGAGTCTGATCGACAGAGCCACTTCAGAAGAGCCAGGAGAGGTCAAGGGGATCATCAAAGCACTCCTTATCGGGGATCGAAGCGGGGTCTCTCCGGAGATCAGGGATGTCTTCATTCGGACCGGAACCGCCCACATTCTGGCCATTTCAGGACTCCACATCGGTATCATAGCAACCATCGCGTTTTTTTGTTTCCGGTTTATGCTCACACGATCCCAAAGGGTCGTGCTGGCTGCTTGGCCGACAAAAGGTGCTGCCCTGCTCAGCATGATTCCGGTTCTCTCTTACGGCTTCCTGGCCGGAATGTCTCCTTCCACCCAAAGAGCGGTCATCATGGTGGCTGTCTTCCTCATGGCGTTGCTATTGGAACGGGAGCGCGACACCATGAATACCCTGGCCTTGGCCGCTCTTGTCATCCTGGTCATTAACCCCACGGCCCTTTTTGAGATTTCTTTTCAGCTTTCATTCACTGCTGTATTCGCCATCCTCTATGCGATGGAGAGCGTTCCCCTTATCACCAAACTCAGGAGGGGCCCGCCAGAACTTCACAAAAGGCTGGTGCTTTTTCTGCTTGTAAGCACAACGGCCATCCTGGGAACCGCTCCCATTACCTTGTACTATTTCAATCAAATGTCTCTCATCGGGATATTGACCAATTGCTTCATGGTCCCCTTGATTGGGTTTCTGGTCGTGCCGATGGGGTTGCTGTCTGTTGTATTTCTGCCGTTTAGTGCCACCATGGCGCTCTGGGTTATGAAGGGTGCTGCAGTAGTTCTGGAAGGGGGCTTGGGCCTGGGCATTTTCTTTTCAGAGTGGCCATTTGTCGCCGTAAGGACCGTAACTCCTACCTTGATCGAAATTGCACTGTACTATGCCCTGGCATGGGCTCTCTTCAGTTGTCAGAGCCGTCGGGCGAGACTGGTGCTGATCAGTCTTGCACTTTTTGTTGTGGCAGACGTGGGCTACTGGGCTAGCGAACGGTTCGGCCGTCGTGAATTGAGAATGACGCAGATTGATATAGGGCAAGGGAATTCTACACTAATGGAACTTCCGGGAGGTCCCTGCGTGCTGGTAGACGGTGGGGGATTCTACAGGAATAGTTTTGACACAGGAGCTTGGGTTGTCGGGCCGTTTTTGTGGAGGCGAAAGATTGCCAGCGTGGACATCCTTGTCTCATCTCACCCCCACCCCGACCATTTGAACGGGCTGCTGTTTATTGCCAGACACTTCAATATCCGTGAGATATGGATTAACCAGGAATCGGCAGACACCGAGCTCTACCGGGATTTTATGCAGGTTCT